>CAYUIN010000747.1:0-1024 GCA_964444695.1 uncultured Desulfocurvus sp. | reverse complement strand
ACCGAACGGACCGACATCGCATCACAAAGGACACGGACCATCCATGCTTCAATACGCCGATTTGAAAACCCAAAGCTCCGCCCTCAGCCAGCAGTTCGACTCCCTCTGGGGGCGTCTTTGACCGCGAAGGCAAGCTGGCCCGCCTGCGGGTCATAGAAACCGAAGTCTCCAAGCCCGGCGCCTGGGACGACCCCGACGCCATCAAGCCCCTGCTCCAGGAAAAGAGCCGCATCGAGGACATCGTCGCCGTCTGGGACCGCCTGCACAAGGCCAAGCAGGACCTGGACGAATGGCTGGTCATGGCCGCCGAGGACCAGGGCAACGAGGTGCTCGAAGCCCTGAACGAGCAGGTGCGCGTGTTCCAGCGCAGCCTGGACGAGACCGAGCTGCGCACCCTGCTCTCCGGGCCCGAGGACGGCGGCAACGCCATCGTGGAGGTCCACCCCGGCGCGGGCGGCACCGAGGCCCAGGACTGGGCCGAGATGCTGGTGCGCATGTACCAGCGCTGGGCCGAGCGCCGCGAGATGACCGTCAAGGTCCTGGACCTGCTGGACGGCGAGGAGGCGGGCATCAAGAGCTGCACCCTGCTCATCGAGGGCGCCTACGCCTACGGCCACCTCAAGGCCGAAAAGGGCATCCACCGCCTGATCCGCATCTCGCCCTTCGACTCCTCCGGGCGGCGGCACACCTCCTTCGCCTCGGTGGACGTGTACCCCGACGCGGGCAAGGACATCGAGATCGAGATCGACGAGGAGGACGTGCGGGTGGACGTGTTCCGGGCCAGCGGCCCGGGCGGGCAGAAGGTCAACAAGACCAGCTCCGCCGTGCGCCTGACCCACGTGCCCACGGGCATCGTCGTCAGCTGCCAGAACGAGAAGTCCCAGCACCGCAACAAGGACACGGCCTACAAGATCCTCAAGGCCAGGCTCTACGAGCTGGAGCTGTCCAAGATCGCCGACGAGAAGGCCGCCAGCTACGCCCAGAAGGACGCCATCAACTTCGGCAGCCAGATCAGGACCTACAC
>CAYUIN010000746.1:0-1164 GCA_964444695.1 uncultured Desulfocurvus sp. | reverse complement strand
CTATTTAAAAGTAAGATTGTCCCAAGAATTAAAATTATATTTTTCATATTGTTAATTTTTATGATTGAAACAAAATTTTCTGCAGCCTAAATACCGCCTAACGGTGAGTGTATGGTGTCGTAAGGGATTGCGGGCTTCAAACTTGTCAAGTTACCACCGAAAAAAGATGCGGGTGAAAATGCTCGAAAACCTCTGAAACCCTTATGCACTATACACATTGTTGTATGCTGGTGTTCATTATTCAAGGTCAATCTGAATCAAGTTTTTACAAATCTAATATTTATCCTTAATCAATCCGTAATGAAGTTGCTTACGGAGCACGAATTTATTTTGTTTTTTGTGCGGGGGCAAACCCTAATGCCCTTTGGGCAAGCTGGGCTGGCTTTGTAAGCTCTTTGGCGAGCCTTTTGAGCGCATTTTTCTTGCGCAGGCTTGCCAATGTGCTTACAAATAGGGTGGGCTATTCCACTAGCTTCTCACGGTTTTGCCTAATGCTTCTAATAGCTGAGGATTATCTTCTAAGCCAATCTTTGCTACTGCATAGAACTCGCTCATCCAATCATCTATCTTTGCAAATGCTGCGTCTTTAGCTTTTGTTGCATCTTGCGATTCTCCTTTTTCTTTCAGGTATTCTGCTCTGGCTGCTTTAACATCAGAAATCAATGTGTTTGCAGCTGTTAAGTCATCGGTAGATATTTTTAGTCTTGCTAGTTTGCTCTGAATATCAGAATCGGTTGTTGCTACGGAATAAAATTTGGTTGCAGCTTCTAACCATTTGATGTAAGTCCTCTGCATACTCCCCGAAATCGCTAATTTATCTGCGGTTAAAGAATCGTTACGGAATACAACTTTTGCTTTCTTGCGATGAAGCGTAAAAGTATCTTCTAATTCTTCTTTTTTGCTTGAAAAATCGGCATAGGCTGCTGATGTTTCATCGTCTTCTGTTTTGTTTAGGTCGTAAGCTTGTCTGGTTTCGGCTAAAATTGCTTTGCCTTCTCCGATTACTGCGCTATCGAAGCCTAGTTCTGCCATGATTGCTGCAATTTCTGATTGAGTTTCTGCATTTTCTAATGCGATTCTGTACTGTTCTAATGTTTCAGCGTCTGTTAATTTTGTTCTAGATGCCATAATCTGTTGAATTTTGGGTTATTAATAAATACAAAT
>CAYUIN010000745.1:0-1172 GCA_964444695.1 uncultured Desulfocurvus sp. | reverse complement strand
CAGGCCGCCCATTGTGGGATTCTCAAGGGTGATAACCCTTGAGCCGCCGGAGGCAAACATCCTAACGCCTGCCACCCGGCCCGCCATTCCCCCCGAGGCCGCCGCCACGCCCCTCCCTGCCGCCGACTGGCGCAACTTGCTCGAAACATTTATTGCGGGGGCAACGTGTTGATTTGGCTTGGGAAAGCTTTGCTGTTCAATTGGGGCGGGGTGGGGTATGTAACGGATAGGGGCGGGTTGTCACATTCCCGTAACAGAGTTGTAATACAGCCCTCATGTCCGCGTCGTCCGGGAGTCCGGGGGCGTTGGGCCATGGACTGATTCGCCATACGGGAGCATAGGGAACCAACCATGGATTTGACCGACCTGTTCTTCCTCCTGTCCCTTGGGGCAGGATTTTTGATGGCCTTCAACCTCGGGGCCAACGACGTTGCCAATTCCATGGCCACGGCGGTGGGGGCTCGGGCCATCACCATCAAGCAGGCCGTGTTCATCGCGGGGATCCTGAACTTCGTGGGCGCGGTCTTTTTGGGCGCGCACGTCACGGCCACGGTGAGCAAGGGCATCATCAACCCGGCGGGCATCCAGGACCCGCAGTTGATGCTGCTTGGGATGTTCGCCTCGCTCCTTGCGGCGGCCTTGTGGGTCCTTGTGGCGACGCTCACTGCCTTGCCGGTATCCAGCACGCATTCCATCGTGGGTGCGATTCTGGGTTTCGGCATCGTGGCGGGCGGGCCGTCGGTGGTCAACTGGATGAAGCTCGGCGGCGTGGTCGCCTCGTGGTTCATCTCGCCGTTCTTCGCGGCGGGCGTGGCCTTCTTCATCTTCACGCAGATCCGCCGCAAGATCTTCATGGAGACGCATTTTCTGGAAAACGCCCGCAAGTGGGGCCCGCGCTGGATGGCGCTGACCATGATGCTGGTGGGTTTCTCGTTCATGTACAAGACCCCGGTGGGCAAGGAGCTGGCCCTGGCCTGGTACGAGTCGCTGGCGCTCATCGCGCTGCTCTCGGCGGCGGTCTGGCTGGTCTCGGCGCGCATGGCCCTCAAGCTGTCGCGCAACGTCGAGGAGAGCGCCGAGGGCGTGGAGCAGATCTTCCGCAAGATGCAGATCTTCACCTCGTGCTACGTGGCCCTGTCCCAGGGCGCCAACGACGTGGCCAACGCCATCGG
>CAYUIN010000744.1:0-1210 GCA_964444695.1 uncultured Desulfocurvus sp. | reverse complement strand
GCAAGCTCAACACCTATCCCTTGTTTGCCGAAACCATCCTGCAAATCCATGCCGATAGCGGCCGCGCCGGGTTCATTGTGCCCACCGGCATCGCCACCGACGACAGCACCAAGGCGTACTTCGGCCACATCACGCAGCACCGGCGGCTGGTCAGCTTGTATGACATCGAGAATCGCGAAAAGCTGTTCCCAGCCGTCGACAGTCGCATGAAGTTCTGCCTGCTTACCCTGGGCGCAGCCGAACAGGCCGAATTCGTCTGCTTCGCCACCCAGGTCAGCCAGCTTGCCGACCCGCGCCGCCGCTTCACCCTCACGCCCGACGAATTCCGCCTCATCAACCCCAACACGCTCACCTGCCCGGTGTTCCGCAGCGAGCGCGACGCGGAACTGACCAAGAAGCTCTACCGTGCCGCCCCGGTGCTGATGCGCGATGCCGTGGTCGCAGGCGAGGGCAAGCACGCCAAAGTGGTGGAGCCCGAGCAAAACCCGTGGGGCATTACTTTCTCGCAGGGTCTCTTCAACATGACCAGCGCAAGCCACCTGTTCAAGGACGAGCCAGCCTCCGACCGCCTGCCGCTGTACGAGGCCAAACTGATCCACCAGTTCGACCACCGCTGGGCCACCTACACACCAGACGGCAACAGCCGCGATGTCACGCCGGCGGAAAAGGCCGACGCGGCTTTCACCGTCACCCCGCGCTACTGGGTGCAAGCCCGCGAAGTCTGGCTGCGCGTCGCCCGCCTGCCCGAAGGCTTGATGAAGGCCCTCAAGGACGGCAACCCCCAGGCCGCCGTGCTGTGTGTCACCCAGTTGCTGTTCGGGCGCTACCTGGCCGAACAGCGTCGCACCCATCCGGGCATGGGCCTCTACCCTGAATGGAAAGCCTTTGTCGCCCAGCATCCTTATGCACGCACCATCGCCCCCACATCACTGGGGTTCGGCGGGGATAACCCCCCATGTCTGCAACCGCTGAATGAGGACTACCTGCCCGCCGAAAGCGAAGCCAGGGTGCAGCCCTACACGCCCGGCGCCCGCAACGCCACGGCCTGGTACGCCACCGACCCAGACGCTGAGCGCGCCATACTGGCGCTCGCCGCCGGCTACGGCCATCTGCCGGCGCCGGAAGCCCCGCTGACGGACGAACCTGCTGTACTCACCCTGGCTGAACGCTGGCTGCAGGCCGCCTGCCCACAGTGGTTGATGGGGTGGCG
>CAYUIN010000743.1:0-1229 GCA_964444695.1 uncultured Desulfocurvus sp. | reverse complement strand
CTCCCGCCGCCGCCAACGCCGCCGCCGCGGGCAAGAAGCCCAAGGTCTCCTCGACCATCCGCGTGGACCACGAGAAGCTGGACCACCTGATGAACCTCATCGGCGAGCTGATCATCAACCGCAACCGCTTCGCCATGCTGGCCCGCAACCTGGAAGAGGGCGGCCAGCACCTGGACGTGTCCGAGGTCGCCTCCAACCTGACCGAGACGACCTACGCCATGGCCCGCATTTCCGACGACCTGCAGGACACCATCATGAAGGTCCGCATGGTCCCGGTGAACACGGTGTTCTCCCGCTTCCCGCGCCTGGTGCGCGACCTCTCGCGCAAGAGCGGCAAGAAGGTCGAGCTGATCATGGAAGGCGAGGAGACCGAGCTGGACAAGAGCGTCATCGAGGAGATCGGCGACCCGCTGGTGCACATGATCCGCAACTCCGTGGACCACGGCCTGGAATCCAACGAGGACCGCATCGCCGCGGGCAAGCCCGAGGTCGGGCGCGTGTGGCTTCGGGCCTTCCACCAGGGCAACTCCGTGGCCATCGAGGTGGAGGACGACGGCAAGGGCATCGACCCGGCGAAGATGCGCGAGGTGGGCGTCAAGAAGGGCATGGTGACCCCCGAGGAGGCCAAGGCCCTGGACGATCAGCAGGCCATCGGCCTGATCTTCGAGCCCGGCTTCTCCGGCGCGGAGAAGATCACCGACATCTCCGGGCGCGGCGTGGGCATGGACGTGGTCAAGACCAACATCAAGAACCTCAAGGGCTCGGTGAACATCAACACCGAGGTCGGCAAGGGCACCCGCTTCACCATCGCCCTGCCGCTGACCCTGGCGATCATCGACGCCCTGATGATCAAGGTCGCGGGCGACACCTACGCCATCCCCCTGGAGGCCGTGTCCGAGACCACCAAGATCGAGGTCAGCCGCCTGACCGAGGTCAACGGCCGCAAGGCCGTGACCCTGCGCGGCGAGGTCCTGGGCATCATGGACCTCTTCGAGATCCTGGACCTGCCGCCCAACACCGACAAGCGCGACATCGTGCCCATCGTCGTGATCCAGGACAACAACCGCCGCCTGGGCCTGGTGGTGGACACGCTCCTGGAGCGCCAGGAGATCGTCATCAAGCCCCTGGGCGACTACCTGGGCAACAAGGAAGGCATCTCCGGCGCGACCATCATGGGCGACGGCTCGGTGGTCCTGATCCTGGACCCGCACGAGATCTACCGCATGTCC
>CAYUIN010000742.1:0-1400 GCA_964444695.1 uncultured Desulfocurvus sp. | reverse complement strand
TGGACCACCTGAAGATCGACCTGTCCTTCGTCCGGACCATCGACACCGACCCGGAGAACCTGGAGATCGTCAAGGCCATCGTCAGCCTGGCGCACTCCCTGCACCTGGCGGTGGTGGCCGAGGGCGTGGAGCGCGAGCGCGTCAGCGACATCCTGCGCGCCCTGGGCTGCGAATACGGCCAGGGCTACCTCTATTCCAAGCCCATGGACCGCGGGGCCGCCGAAATCTACCTCCAGGCCGCGCCGCCCGGCGACGCAAAGTAACGCGCCTGGCCCCTTGATTGCGCCTGCCCCCTGTGTTCTACTTGGCCGGTCCATAGGGACGGAGGTGGCATGGGTCTTTTCGGCAGGATTTTCGGCGGGTCGGGACGCGAGCGGACGGTGCTGGACGAGGACCAACGCCTGGAACGGGTGCTGGACTCCGTCCTGGAGTGCTGCGAGTACGCACTGTTCGCGGGGCACGGCGCCCTGGACATGGCCGAGCGCGTGGCCCGGCGCCACCCCGAGCGCGAATGCCTGGCCTGCGAGCCCGCCAGCGAACCGTACTACGCCGTGGCCGGGCGCACCGAAAAGGTCAAGAACCTCTACCTCTTCAACCAGCGCCCGCGCGAATTCCTGCTGGGCGTGAAGCACGACAAGCCCTACCTCATGGAGCGCGACACGCTGGTGGTGCTCTCCGTGGCGGGCGGCGGGGCAGAGCGGCGGTTCTTCGCCGAGGCCGCCTTCGTGGCCGCCAACTTCGCCGCGCCGTACCTGCTGGCCCTGGGCTGCCGCGTGCCCGGCAGCGAGGCCTTCGGGGCGGACTCCAACCGGGGCCGCGAGTGCTCGCTCAGGAACCTGCGCCCCTGTTTCGCGGGCGTGCCGCACAGCCTGTATTTCCCGAACTACGCCCTGTCCCCCACGCGGGGCCGGATGCCCCTGGGCTGGGCCCTGGCCAGCCTGGGCCGCAACGCCCACGCCATGCTCCCCGAGGAGGCTCAGCCCCTGGTGGTCAAGCCCGACCCCGAACCCGCCAAGACCCCGGCCGTCGCGCCCGGCGCCTCCGGCTCGCCCGGTGCGCCCGAGGCCGAACAGCCCGCCGGGACCTCCAAGGACTAGTCCCCGCGCCCGGGGACCGCGCGCCCACCGGACGGTCGGCGCCGCGCCGCCGCGCCCGGCAGCCGCCCGCTTCGCCCGCACGTTCCTTCCCGTATCCCCCTCCCGGGCGGCGCCTCGCCTGTCGGCCGTTTCGCCGCCCACCGCCCACCGTCCGCCCGCCGTCCGCCGCCTGCCGCGCGCCCGTGTCCGCCTCCGGAGGCCGCTCCCGCCGCCGCCCGCGCCCGCGACCGGTCTTCCTATCCGCCTCGCCTATGCACTTCTGAAAAACCGGCCAATAGAATCAATTTGCTCGGGAAAAATATC
>CAYUIN010000741.1:0-1414 GCA_964444695.1 uncultured Desulfocurvus sp. | reverse complement strand
GACGAGGATGATGAACGGCAGGTGGCGGGTGCCGGTGAGCGGTCCCAGCAGCAGCATCAGCCAGACGTCGCCCTCGCCCAGGCCCTCGATGCCGCGCAGTTTGCGGTAGGCCAGGCGCACCAGCCAGAAGGTCCCGGCGCCCAGGGCGGCGGCCAGGGCCGCGTCGTGCAGGGGGATGTCCAGCACCAGCGGCGCGCAGACCAGGGCCGCCCCCGCGCCGATGAGCATCGGGTACAGGGGCAGCATGAAGCTGGCCAGGTCGATGAAGGCCAGGACGATGAGCAGGCCGAAGAAGGCCAGGTATGCCGCGAATTTGAAGCCCGGGCCGAACTTCAGGGCCAGGGCCAGGGCCAGGGCGCCGGACAGGGCCTCCACCAGCGGGTAGCGGATGGAGATGGGCTTTTTGCACTCGCGGCAGCGGCCGCGCAAGAGCAGCCAGGAGAGCAGCGGGATGTTCTCCCACCAGGAAAGGAAGTGGCCGCATTTCGGGCACTTGGAGCGGGGCGGATTGGTCACCGACTCGCCCGTGAGGCTGCGGTGGATGCAGACGTTGTAGAAGCTGCCGAGCACCAGGCCGAGGACTGTGGCCAGGATGCGGAAAACGAGCGTCGGGTCCATGTGTCCGCCTTGGGTTGAATGCGCCCGGGTTTTCGGGCATGGTTTTCCCCGCCGTGCCACCCCGATGGGTACTGGATTTCAGGCCCGGCCACAAGCCGCGCCCCGGCGCGAGACGACTCCCAAGCGAGGAAGCAGATGCAGTTCAAGGACCGGTTCATCCCCCTGCTCGGCGAAGAGCAGATCCGCGATACCCAGGAAGCAGGCCTCAAATGGACCGTGCACCACGCTCATGACAACTGCGCGGCCTATCGCGAAAAATTCCGCGCGGCAGGCCTGGAGCCCGGGGACGTCCGCTCCCTGGACGACATCGCCAAGCTCCCCTTCACCGACGTGGACGACCTGCGCGACGGCTATCCCATGCCGCTGCTCAGCGTGCCCGAGGAGCAGCTGGTGCGCATCCACGCCTCCAGCGGCACCACCGGCAAGCGCAAGGTCCTGGTGTACACCCAAAAGGACGTGGACACCTGGAAGACCATGATGGCCCGCTGCTTCGAAATCGCCGAGCTGAGCCGCCTGGACCGCGTGCAGATCGCCGTGGGCTACGGGCTGTGGACGGCGGGCGCGGGCTTCCAGCTCGGCTGCGAGCATTTCGGCGCCACGGCGCTGCCCGTGGGCCCCGGCAACCTCGAAATCCAGATGCAGCTGATCACCGACATGGGCGCCACCTGCCTGTGCTCCACCGCCTCCATGGCCCTGCTGTTGGGCGAGGAAGTGGAGAAACACGGCCTGCGCGACAAGATCGCCCTCAAAAAGTGCATCTTCGGCGCCGAGGCCCACACCCCGAAGATGCGTGAAC
>CAYUIN010000740.1:0-1416 GCA_964444695.1 uncultured Desulfocurvus sp. | reverse complement strand
CGGAGCTGGGCTCCATCCCGCCGCACCGCACGGACTGCGGGGCCTTCCTGCTGGCGGAGAACATCGGCGCGCGCAGCCTGATCTTCCTCAAGGACGAAAAGGGCCTGTACAGCGAGGATCCCAAGAAGGCCAAGGACATGGCCAAGCTGACCTGGTACGACAAGCTGACCGTGACCGAGCTGCTGGAACTGGACCTGGAAGACCTGATCATCGAACGGCCCATCCTGACCTTCCTGAAGAACGCCAAGTGTCTGAAGGAACTACAGATCATCGACGCCCTGCGGCACCCGGAACACATCCTGGCGGCCCTGGACGGCGAGCACGTGGGCACCATCATCACCAAGGGCTAGACGCGCCCGGCGCGTACGACGACAAAAAGGCTCCGGTCACGTGACCGGAGCCTTTTTCGCTGGGCCCGTGGCGGGACTAGTCGTCCTTGCCGCCGCCCTTGCCCTCGCCCTCGGTGGGCAGGTAGGTGACCGTGGCGCCCACGGCCTTGGCGATGGCCTCGATCTCCACCTTGCGGACGTGCTCCGCATACAGCTTCAGGTCCGCGCCGGACACGCCCACGATCTTGAAGCGGGGCTTCTTTTCTCCCTTCTCCACCTTGCGCCGCTCGCGCACGAAAATGATACCAGCCATGACGTCCTCCTGTACGGCCCTTGCCCGGGCCCGGGTTTTCGTGTAGTCTTACCTTACATATATCCTTCAAGAACATATTGTCAAGGGGAGAACAATGCCCGGGCGGAAGAAGGCGGCTGTCGGCAGTGCAACTGCTCGAAATTCAGACGGAAAAATCGTGGCTCAAAAGGGCGAAACGCAGGCCGCGAGCCGCAAAAAGGCTTCCGGCGGCACGGGGTCCGGCAAGGGCCATGCTCCCGGCAGCGGCCACGGCATGGGCAGCGGCCCGGGCACGGGGCCTGGCGACGGCACGGGCGGCGGCGTCCGGGGCGGCGGCTCCGGCCCCGGGCCCGGCACGGGCAAGGCCGAGCGCTACGTGCAGCCCTCGCTGCTCCTGGCGCTGACCGAGGGCCCGTCCTACGGCTACGAGCTGATCCAGAAGATCGCCGCCCACGGCTTCCTGCCCGAGGCGCCGCCTCCGGGCATGATCTACCGCCACCTGCGGCAGATGGAAGCCGACGCCATGGTCCGCTCCGACTGGGAGACCACGGGCGGCGGCCCGGCCAAGCGCGTCTACACCATCACCCCCGAAGGCCGCGACTCCCTGGCCGCCTGGATCGCCCACATGGACCACCAGGCCAAAACCCTCGCCGCCTTCGTCGCCCGCTACCATGGCTGACGACGACGGCGACGGCGCGGCAGCGGCGCGACGGCGCACTGGAGAGAAACGGCGGACCGGGTGCCCTGGGGCGCGGACGGAATGCCTCCGGCGGCCAGGGCGCTGCCCTGGACCCG
>CAYUIN010000739.1:0-1435 GCA_964444695.1 uncultured Desulfocurvus sp. | reverse complement strand
GCAGCATGCGCTGCTTGTCCTCGGGCAGGTTGGCCTCCACGCGGTGCAGGAACAGGGTCGTCTCGTCCAGCAGCCGCTCGGGCGAGCGGGCGCCCTTGATGATGATGCTCTCCGCGTGGCGGGACAGTTCCTCCTCCTCCTCGCGGGACAGCTCGCGCCCGGTGTAGACGATGATCGGCACATGCCCGGCCACGCCGTTGGAGCGGATGCGCCTGAGCAGTTCGAACCCGGACATGTCCTTCAGGCCGAGGTCCAGGATCATGCAGTCGAAGGTCTCGGAGTCCAGCATCTCGTAGGCTTCCTCGCCGGTCTCCACGGCGATGGTCTCCACGTCGCCGTTGCCGATCAGCTCGCGGATGCTTTCGCGCTGGAGCTTGTCGTCCTCCACCACCAGCAGGCGCTTGACCGGGCGCGAGAGCACGCCCTCGATGCGCGACAGGGCCGTTTGCACGGCGTCGATGGACACGGGCTTGGTCAGGTAGCCCACGGCGCCCATGCGCAGGGCGTCCAGGGTCTCGTCTGCGGCGGACATGAAATGCACGGGGATGTGCCTGAGCTCCGGGTTGCTTTTCAGGCGATTCATGACCGTCCAGCCGTCGATGCCGGGCAGGCCGATGTCCAGGACCACGGCGCTGGGACGGTAGTAGTCCGCGAAGTGCAGGCCGGTCTCGCCGTCGCCCGCCACCAGGCATTTGAAGCCCCGGGCGTGGGCCATTTCCAGCAGCACCCGGGCGAAGTTGGGGTCGTCCTCCACGATGAGCAGGGACTTGTCCCCGGGGTTGATCATCTTGCGGTCGTCGGGAATCTGGTCCGTGGACTTGAGGGACTTGGGCCCGGCGGGCTGCTCGGCGTCGTCGTCGCCCTGGGCGTCCTCGGGCCGGTCGGCGTCCTCGTCGGGGTCGGGGCGCGGCGCGGCCTTGGCTTTGGCCTTGGTGGCCCTGGGCTTGGCGTCGGCCTCCTCGGGCGCGGCGGCCTGGCTCTCGGCCAGGGCGGCGGCGCGGCTGCCCGCGCGGGCGGCGCGCCGGCTCAGCTGTTCGCGCTCCTCGGCCAGGGCCTGGTCCTGCATGGTGAAGGTCTCGGGCAGGTACAGGGTGAAGGTCGAGCCGATGCCCGGGACGCTGCGCAGCTGCATCTCGCCGCCGAGCAGCCGCGCCAGCTCGCGCGAGATGGACAGGCCCAGGCCCGTGCCGCCGTACTTGCGGCTGGTGGTGCCGTCGGCCTGCTGGAAGGCCTCGAAGACCACGGCCTGCTTGTCCTCGGGGATGCCGATGCCGGTGTCGATGACCGCGAAGGCCAGGGCCTCGTCGTGGGCCAGGCCGCTGTGCGTCAGCTCCACGTCCGGCGCCGGGCGGGAGACGGACAGCGTCACCGAGCCCTGGTCCGTGAACTTGAAGGCGTTGGAGATCAGGTTGCGCAGGATCTGCTGCAGGCGCTG
>CAYUIN010000738.1:0-1437 GCA_964444695.1 uncultured Desulfocurvus sp. | reverse complement strand
ATTATTCCCTTGAGCGGGTCCAGGGCAGCGCCCTGGCCGCCGGAGGCCTCCCCCGCGCCCTGGCGTCCGTTCGGGCTAGAACTGGAACAGGGCCTTGAGGCCCCAGATGGTGGTCGTGTTTTCGGGTTCGACGGCGGTGCCGACCTTGGCGCCGTTGACGGTCAGGTCGGTTTCGTCGGAGTCGGAGACGCGCCAGTAGCGGTAGTAGGGTTCCAGGGCCAGGGCGTAGCGGTCCGTCAGCGAGTACTGGGCGTAGACCGAAGCCCGGGTGCCCCAGCCGGAGGCGAAGTCCTGTTCGTTTTCGGGGTCGTTGCCGCCCGGTACGGCCTGGCTCAGGCGGCTGGTGATCCAGCCCGCCAGGAGCAGGTCGTATTCGCCGCGCAGGCCCCAGCGCCAGGGACCCAGGGCGGAAGCCGTCTCGAGGCCCAGGGGCAGGTAGAGCTGCGAGACGTCGCGTTCGTAGCCGCCGCTGGTCTTGATGTCGTCGTACCAGTAGCGGTAGCCCAGGCCGAGGTAGGGCGTCAGGGCCCAGGCGTCGAAGGCCAGGTCGTATCCGGCCAGGCCGCGTATGTCGAACAGCAGGTCGTCGGTGCCGCCGGTGGCCGGGGTGCCGTCCTGGGAGCGGCCGTCGTAGTCCAGCGAGCCCATCAGGAACTCGCCTTCCATGCGCAGCATGACGACGTTCATGGCGTGGTCGGTGTATGCGGCGCTGACGCCGTGCAGGATGCCGGTCTCGCGCATGGCGCCGGGTTCGCGGTAGTGGAAGCTGGCGATGGAGTAGCCGATTTCGGCGCCGGAGCGCAGGTGGGGCGAGGGATCTTCGGCCCGCGCGGGAGCCGCCGGGGCGGCCAGGAGGCAGCCCGTCAGGAGCAGGGCGATGAGGGCGCGCGGTGTCATGGTGCCGAGCCTCGCTGCGGACGTCGTAGTCCAGCGAGCCCATCAGGAACTCGCCTTCCATGCGCAGCATGACGACGTTCATGGCGTGGTCGGTGTATGCGGCGCTGACGCCGTGCAGGATGCCGGTCTCGCGCATGGCGCCGGGTTCGCGGTAGTGGAAGCTGGCGATGGAGTAGCCGATTTCGGCGCCGGAGCGCAGGTGGGGCGAGGGATCTTCGGCCCGCGCGGGAGCCGCCGGGGCGGCCAGGAGGCAGCCCGTCAGGAGCAGGGCGATGAGGGCGCGCGGTGTCATGGTGCCGAGCCTCGCTGCGGACGGGGATTTTCGATTGCACACAGTATAGCAATTTTCGCGAAATCGTCCATGCCCGCGCGGCTTTTCCCCTCCGCGCCCCCTGTCCGCAACCCCGCGAAGTCCGGCCCCTTTCTCCCCTAGTCTCGCCCTCCGCACAAGCGCCCTTCGCCCCCGGACCCCCGTCCCGCAAGCCTTCCCGCGCCGCCCCCAAAAAAAATAACCCACACCCGCAAAAAAAATAAACCACA
>CAYUIN010000737.1:0-1502 GCA_964444695.1 uncultured Desulfocurvus sp. | reverse complement strand
CCCCTTTTTTCCGCTGGAAAAAGGGGTTTCCCTCCCCCTCTCCCGGCAACCTCAGCCCACGACCACGACACATGCCCAGAACCTTCGTCATAGCAGGCACGCACAGCGGGTGCGGCAAGACCACGGTCACGCTGGCCCTGTTGGCGGCCATCCGGCGGCGCGGTTTCGCGGTCCAGCCCTTCAAGGCCGGTCCGGACTTCATCGACCCCGGGCATCACGAGGTGCTGGCGGGCAGGCCGAGCCACAACCTGGACGGCTGGATGATGGGCGAGGCCGGGGTGCGCTCGGTGTTCGCGCGGTATGCGCCGGGGGCGCAGGCGGCGGTGGTCGAGGGGGTGATGGGCCTGTTCGACGGGGCCTCGGGCCGCGAGGAGGACGGCAGCACGGCGCAGCTGGCCAAGTGGCTGGGCGCGCCGGTGGTGCTGGTGGTGGACGCGCGGAGCATGGCGCGCAGCGCGGCGGCGCTGGTCAAGGGCTACGTGGAGTTCGACCCCGGGCTCAAGTTTGCGGGGGTGCTGTTCAACCGGGTCGGTTCGGCGCGGCACCGGGCGCACATCGAGGAGGCCATGGCGGCGGCGCTGCCGGGGCTGCCGGTGTTGGGCTACCTGGGCCGCGACGAGGACCTGGAGTTGCCGTCGCGGCATCTGGGGCTGGTCACGGCGCAGGACCACGGGCTGGACGAGGCGGCCGCGACGCGGCTGGCGGACTGGATGGAGGCCGGGTGCAACGTGGGCCGGGTGCTGGACCTGGCGCCGGAGCTTGCGCCGCAGCCGGAGCCCGGGCCGGAGGGCAAGCCGGACGGCCCGCCGGTCCTGATCGGCGTGGCGCGGGACGCGGCGTTCTGCTTCTATTACCAGGAGAACCTGCGGCTTTTGGAGGCGGCGGGGGCGGAGCTGGTGCCGTTTTCGCCGCTGTCGGACGCGGCGCTGCCCACGGTGCTGGACGGGCTGTACCTGGGCGGCGGCTACCCGGAGCTGCACGCCCGGGAGCTGGCGGCCAACGTGGGGATGCGCTTGGCGGTGCACGAGTTTTCGGCCTCGGGGCGGCCGGTGTATGCGGAGTGCGGCGGGTTCATGTACCTGATGCGCTCGCTGACGGACGCGGCGGGGAGCGAGCATCCGATGTGCGACGTGTTTCCGCTGCGGGCGGCCATGGGCGGGCGGTTGCGGGCGCTGGGCTACCGCGAGGCCGTGACGCTGGACGACACGGTGCTGGGCCCGGCCTGGACCATGCTGCGCGGGCACGAGTTCCATTATTCGGACATCACGGGCGCGGACGGGGAGGTCCGCCCGCTGTACAAGGTGCGCGACCGCCGGGGCTGGACGGACCTGGCCGAGGGCTTCGGCGCGGGCAACACCATCGGCACGTACATCCACGCGCATTTCACGTCCAACCCCGAGGCGGCGGCGGCCTTCGTCGAGTCCTGCCGCAGGGTGCGGGCCGGGCGCCGGGCAGCCGGGGAGCGCGGGGCGTGGGCCGGACGCTGCGCGTGGGCTTCACCA
>CAYUIN010000736.1:0-1502 GCA_964444695.1 uncultured Desulfocurvus sp. | reverse complement strand
GAGTTCGGGGCCCAGGTCATCGCCAAGGGCTCCGTGGCCCTGGACGGGATCAGCCTCACGGTCAACGCCTGCGGGCCCGACTGGCTGGAGGTGAACATCATCCCCGAAACCCAGCGCGTGACGACCATTTCCGGCTGGGCCCCGGGCCGCACGGTGAACATGGAGACGGACTTGATAGGCAAGTACGTGCAGCGTATGGTCGCTCCCTGGACGGGACGCGGCGACGGCCCCGCCCCGGGCTCGGCCATCACCGAAGACTTCCTGCGCAAGCACGGATTCTGATCCGCCACGACCCGAACCGGGCCCGCACCCCGCGCGCCCGGACAAAGAGGTACGACGAACATGCCGATGTGTACGGCCGAAGAGGCCATTGAGGAAATCCGCAAAGGGCGGATGATCATCCTCGTCGACGACGAGGACCGCGAGAACGAGGGCGACCTGACCATCGCCGCCGAATTCGCCACCCCCGAGGCCATCAACTTCATGGCCACCCACGGGCGCGGCCTGATCTGCCTGTCCATGGCCGGGTCCCTGGTGGACCGCCTGGAACTGCCGATGATGACCACCAAGAACGAGTCCGGCTTCGGCACTCCGTTCACCGTGTCCATCGAGGCCCGCCACGGCGTGACCACGGGCATCTCCGCCTACGACCGCTCCACCACCATCCTCACGGCCATCGCGGACAACGTGAGCCCCGAGGACATCGTGACCCCCGGGCACATCTTCCCGCTCAAGGCCAACCCCGGCGGGGTCCTGGTGCGCGCCGGGCAGACCGAGGGCAGCGTGGACCTGGCCAAGCTGGCGGGCCTCAAGCCCGCGGGCGTGATCTGCGAGGTGATGCGCGAGGACGGCAACATGGCCCGCATGCCCGACCTCAAGGAATTCGCCGTCAAGCACGGCCTGAAGATCGCCACCATCCGCGACCTCATCGAATACCGCATGAAGTTCGGCAACCTGGCCGTGGACAAGGTGGCCGAGGCCAAGCTGCCCACCTGCTTCGGCGGGGAGTTCACGGCCCACGCCTACCTCTCCCAGGTGGACGGCAAGGAGCACCTGGCCCTGGTCAAGGGCGACATCGTCCCCGGCGAGCCGGTGCTGGTGCGCGTGCACAGCGAGTGCCTGACGGGCGACGTGCTGGGCTCCATGCGCTGCGACTGCGGCGGCCAGCTGCAGACGGCCATGAACATGATCGCCGAGGAAGGCAAGGGCGTTTTGCTCTACATGCGCCAGGAAGGGCGCGGCATCGGCCTGTGCAACAAGATCCGGGCCTACGCCCTGCAGGACCAGGGCCTGGACACCGTGGAGGCCAACAAGAAGCTGGGCTTCAAGGCCGACCTGCGCGACTACGGCGTGGGCGCGCAGATCCTGGTCTCCCTGGGCGTGACCAAGATGCGGCTGATGACCAACAACCCCAAGAAGATCGTCGGCCTGGAAGGCTACGGCCTGGAGGTCGTGGAGCGCGTGCCCATCGAGATGACGTCCTGCCAGTGGAACTACTACTA
>CAYUIN010000735.1:0-1503 GCA_964444695.1 uncultured Desulfocurvus sp. | reverse complement strand
GTGCTGCTCTTCGTGGGCCTGCCGTTCTACGTGAACACCGCCAAGGCCGGGTTCGAGGCCGTGCCCCGGCGCCTGGAAAACGTCTCGCGCAGCCTGGGCGCCGGACGCGGGGCGACCTTCGTGCGCGTCACCACGCCCCTGGCCTGGCGCCACATGCTCGCCGGGATCATCATGTGCGCGGCCCGCGCCGTCAGCGAGTTCGGGGCCATCGTCATCGTCGCCTACCACCCCATGATCGCCCCGGTGCTGATGTACGAACGCTTCACCGCCTACGGCCTGGCCTACTCCCAGCCCGTGGCCGTGTGGCTGATCGTCGTCTGCCTGGCCCTGTTCCTCATGCTGCGCCTCGTCAGTCTGCCCCGGGAGAAGACCCCGTGATCGAACTACGCGGCGTGCGCATCGAAGTCCCCGGCTTCACCGTGCGGGACGTGAATTTGCAGATCGGCCGGGGCGAATTCTTCTGCCTGCTGGGACACACCGGATCCGGCAAGAGCCTGCTGCTGGAGGCCATCGCCGGGCTGATGCCCATCGCCGCCGGGCGCATCCTGCTCGACGGACGCGACGTCACCCATCTGCCCCCGGAGCGGCGCGGCATCGGCATCGTCTACCAGGACAGCGCCCTGTTCCCGCACCTCAGCGTCAAGGCCAACATCCACTACGGCCTGCGACACCACGGCCAAAGCCCCGCCCAGGCCAAACCCCGCCTGGACCGGCTCATGGACCTGCTCGACATCCGGCGCATGGGACGGCGCGGCGTGACCCACCTCTCCGGCGGCGAACGCCAGCGCGTGGCCCTGGCCCGGGCCCTGGCCGTGCAGCCCGGCGTGCTGCTGCTGGACGAACCCCTCACCGCCCTGGACCCCAACTTCCGCGAGGAAATCCGCCGCGCCCTCAAGGACCTGCACCGCGAAATGGGACTGACCTTCCTGATGGTCACCCACGACTTCGCCGAAGCCCTCTACCTCGCCCAGCGCGTGGCCGTCATCCAGGGCGGGCGCATCCGCCAGGTCGGACACACCCACGACGTCTTCCGCCGCCCCGCGACCCCCGAGGTCGCCGCCTTCCTGGGCATGCGAAACGTCTTCGCCGCCCACTTCGAAAACGGCGCCGCACACTTCCTGGGCCTGACCTGCCCCCTGGCCCCGGACCTCCCGGGACACGACGGCCCGCCCCGGGACGGACACCTCGCCCTGCGCCCCGAAGACATCGCCGTCACCAGGACCCCGCCCGGCAACGGCGCCACCGCCTTCCACGGTCACGTCGAACACCTCCTGAACCTCGGCTTCCAGTTCGAAGTCACCGTCCGCGCGGGACAGGCCGCCTTCATCGCCTTCGTCACCCAACGCGATCTCCTGGACATGAACCTGCGCGAAGGCGACCCCGTCACCGCCAGTTTCGACCCCACCCGCGCCCACGCCATCCTGAGCACCTGAGGGCCGGGCGGGCGGCAGGCGCGGGGCGGGAATGCCTCCGGCGGCTGGGGCGCTGCCCCAGACCCCGCTC
>CAYUIN010000734.1:0-1508 GCA_964444695.1 uncultured Desulfocurvus sp. | reverse complement strand
GCTGCATCATCGGCTACCCGACCCTGCGCATGCGCGGCGACTACCTGGCCATCGTCACCCTGGGCTTCGGCGAGATCGTACGCCTGATCCTCAACAACTGGATGGCCCTGACCAACGGCCCCAACGGCATCCTCGGCGTGCGCCCGCCCAGCATCTGGTGGCCGACCTTCGAAGGCGGCTTCCACTTCGAACTGCTGATCCTGAAAAAACTCTCCTTCTCCTACTTCATCGTCCTGGGCCTCGTGGTCTTCACCATCGTCGCCGTGCACCGCCTCAACTTCTCGCGCATCGGCCGCGCCTGGGAGGCCATCCGCGAAGACGAGACCGCCGCCGAGCTGATGGGCGTGGACACCTTCAAGCTGAAACTGCTGGCCTACGCCATGGGCGCCGTGTTCGGCGGCCTGGCCGGAGCCTACTTCTCCGCGCGGATGCGCTTCGTCAGCCCCGAGAGCTTCACCTTCATCGAGTCCGCCATGGTCCTGGCCATGGTCGTTTTGGGCGGCATGGGCTCCATCCCGGGCGTGATGCTCGGGGCCCTGGCCCTGGTGGCCCTGCCCGAGGTCTTCCGCGAGTTCGAGCTGTACCGCATGCTGGCCTTCGGCGGAGCCATGACCATCATGATGATCTTCCGCCCCAAGGGCCTGTGGCCCGCCAAACGTTTCGGAGCCCGCTCCGAGGAAATGGAATAGGCAGGCCCCATGAGCGAACAAACCCCGATCCTCGAACTCAGAAACGTCGCGACGTCCTACGGCCGCATCCGCGCCCTCAAGGGCATCTCCCTCAAGGTCATGCCCGGCGAGATCGTGACCATCATCGGCGCCAACGGCGCGGGCAAGTCCACCACCCTGATGACCATCTGCGGCATCACCCGGCCCGACTCCGGCGAGGTTCTGTACCAGGGCAAGCGCATCGACGGCACCTCGCCCGACCTGCTGCCGCCCCAGGGCCTGTGCCAGGTGCCCGAAGGCCGCCGCATCTTCCCGCGCCTGTCCGTGCGCGAAAACCTGGAGATGGGCGCCTTCTTCCGCCGCGACAAGGACGAGATCCAACGCGACCTGGAACACGTCTTCAAACTCTTCCCCGTGCTCAAGGAACGCCGCCGCCAAAAAGGCGGCACCCTGTCCGGCGGCGAACAACAGATGCTGGCCATCGGCCGCGCCCTCATGAGCCGCCCCAAGATGCTGCTGCTGGACGAACCGTCCCTGGGCCTGGCCCCGCTCATCGTGCGCCGCATCTTCGAGATCGTCGAACAGATCAACCGCGACGAAGGCGTGACCATCCTGCTGGTGGAACAAAACGCCAACCTCGCCCTGCAACTCGCTCACCGGGGCTACGTCATGGAAACCGGACACGTGACCATGGAAGACGACGCCAAAGCCCTGCTGACCAACGAAGACATCAAAAAAGCCTACCTCGGCGAATAACCCAGCCCCGCCTGCGCGGGCGTACCGGGTGCCCGGCGTCAGGATGTTTGCCTCCGGCGGCTCAAGGGTTATCACCCTTGAGAA
>CAYUIN010000733.1:0-1508 GCA_964444695.1 uncultured Desulfocurvus sp. | reverse complement strand
ACCCGTAAGGCGGCCCAAAAGAGGGATTCTCAAGGGGATTATTCCCTTGAGCGGGTCCAGGGCAGAGCCCTGGCCGCCGGAGGCATTCCGTTTCGCCGCAGCCGCAACGCATCGCGCCGCGCCGAGTGGTGCCGAGGCGGGGGGGGGCATAAATGCTGGTTTTTCCGTGTTCATGGCTTGACACCGCCCCGCTCACACGATAATCGATTGTCTCCGCGTGACCAGCGGTCACTTTTTGACCGATGGTCGCGCGCAATGATTGCGGAGGCAAGGACGAAGGCGATGGCGGCACGCAAGCAGCGGGAAAAATCGCTCCAGACCAGGGACGAACTCATGGCGGCGGCCGTGGAGCTGTTCGGCTCGCGCGGGTTCGACGCCACCTCCGTGGCGGACATCACCTCCCGCGCCGGGTACGCCAAGGGCAGCTTCTACCGCCACTGGCAGAGCAAGGACGACCTGTTCCTGGCCATCGTGGAAGGCAAGCTGGCCTCCTACCGCGCCCAGCGCGACGCGCGCATGAACGAGGCCGACGACCTCTCCGGGGCCATGGGCATCATCTGGGATTTCCTGGAAACCATCATCGACGACCGCGACTGGTCGCGCATCTTCCTGGAATTCACCATCCACGCCGCCCGCCACGAGCACCTGCGCGAGCGCCTGAACAACGGCGCCTACCGCCTGTCCAACAGCCTCTTCGCGGAGCTGGTCCGCGACCACGTGCAGACCGGGCACCCGCCCGAGAAGATCGGCGCCCTGAACACCGCCCTGTTCGAGGGATTCCTCATCCACTCGGCCCTGGGGACCGGCGTCCTGAACAAGAAGGAAGTGCGCGAGGCCGCCCTGGTGCTGGCCATGCACTACGGAATCAAATAGCAAGCAAGCTAACCAGGGCTCGGCGCGCGCCGCGGGCCCGCAACCGCTTCCATCACGGAGACCCGTATGCGGAACACTCTTTTCGGCCTTCTCGCCCTGGCCCTGGTGTGCGCGGCCCTGCCCGCCCAGGCGTCCGACACCGTGACCCTGACCTACTCCAACTTCTTCCCGCCCACGCACATCCAGTCCCAGCTGGCCGAGCAGTGGTGCAAGGACGTGGAGGCCGCCACCAACGGCGCCGTGAAGGTCGACTACTTCCCCGGCGGCACCCTGACCAAGGCGCCCCAGTGCTACGACGGCGTGGTCGAGGGTCTGTCCGACATCGGCATGTCCGCCCTGGCCTACTCCCGGGGCCGCTTCCCGCTGATGGCCGCCGTGGACCTGCCCCTGGGCTACAAGAGCGGCCCCGCCGCCACCGCCGTGGCCAACGCCCTGTACGCCCAGTTCAAGCCCGCCGAGCTGTCCGACGTGCAGGTCATGTTCTTCCACGCCCACGGCCCGGGCCTGCTGCACACCAGCAAGAAGCCCGTGCGCACCCTGGAGGACCTCAAGGGCATGAAGATCCGCGCCACCGGCAACTCCGCCAAGGTCGTCCAGGCCCTGGGCGCGACCCCCGTGGCCCAGTCCATGCCCGA
>CAYUIN010000732.1:0-1518 GCA_964444695.1 uncultured Desulfocurvus sp. | reverse complement strand
CAAGGGGATTATTCCCTTGAGCGGGGTCTGGGGCAGCGCCCCAGCCGCCGGAGGCCTTTCCTCGCCCCCACCACGCCCCCGAGCCCACGAGGAACCGGGGCGTGTACCGGTGCTGCGGTAGGTTGGGCGGGGGTTAGTCGGTGTGGTCGCTGAAGCGGGAGTCGGAGCGCAGGGTTTGGGCTTTGGCGGCGGCTTTTTGGAGCCAGCCGAAGCGGTCGGCGGGGGGGGCGTCGAAGGTGGCGACGTAGGGTTTGATGTCCAGCAGCGGGGAGCCGTCGAGCATGTCCACGTCCAGCAGGTGCAGGGTGTTGTTCTCCACGCGGTCGAGGCGGACGATGGACAGGCCGATGGGGTTGGGCCGGCGCGGGGCGCGGGTGGCGAACAGGCCTCGGCTCACGGTGTCCATGAACGGGGTGACGCCGAGGTCGAAGCCGGTGGAGCGGTGGAAGTGGTAGAGCAGGATGACGTGCGAGAAGCCGTCCAGGTCGCGCAGTCCGTCGGCGAGTTCCGGGCGCAGTTCGGCGGTGCCGTGGACTCCGGCGGCGCCTGTGGGCTGGATGGGCATGTCCGTGGGTTCGGCGAAGGGCGTGTGCAGGACGCCGATGGGGCTGTAGGCGAAGGATTGCATGGTGGTGGTCCCGGTTGCGGTTGGGGGGGCGGGGCCAGTGTGTCACCGGACGGCGCCGGGTGCAAGGGCGGGTGGATTATTTGCGGGCGGTGTCCAGGACGTCTCGCAGGCTGCGGGAGAGGTCTTCGAAGCGCAGGGGTTTTTGCAGCAGCCGGTCGACGCCCGCCTCGCGGATGGCCTGGGGCGTGGCGCTGCGGCTGTGTCCGGTGCACAGGATCACGGGCAGGTCGGGGCGGATGGCGTGCATGGAGCGGATCATTTCCAGTCCGGTGGCCCCGGGCATGGCCTGGTCGGAGACGAGGATGTCGAAGTCGTGCGGGGCGGCGGCGAAGGCTTCCAGGGCCTGCTGGGGGGAGGTCAGCGCGGTGACCTGGTAGCCCAGGGTGCCCAGGGTGTGTTCGGCCAGTTCGGCCAGGGCGTGTTCGTCGTCCACGAACAGCACGCGTTCGCCGCCTTGTGCGCCGTGGTCGGGGCCGGAGTGGTGGTCGTCCTGCCGCTCCTGGGCCCGGGGCAGCAGCACGCGGAACAGGGCTCCGCCGCGCTGCGGGCATGCGACGTGGACGGCGCCGCCCAGGGCGTGGACCGTGCCGTGGACCACGGACAGGCCCATGCCGGTGCCTTCGCCCGGGGCCTTGGTGGTGAAGAACGGGTCGAAGACGCGGTCGAGGATGGCCCCGGGGATGCCTGGGCCGTCGTCCTGCACTTCCAGCAGCAGGTAGTCGCCGGGTGCGAGGGCGGAGGTCAGCTCCTGGGGCAGGCCGGGGACGGGGGCGGCGGTGGTGCCGTCGGGGGCGGGGGCCAGGGTCTTGCGGCGCAGGCGCACGGTGATGGTCCCGCCGCCCGCGCCGTCCAGGGCGTGTGCGGCGTTGGTGGCCAGGTTCATGACGATC
>CAYUIN010000731.1:0-1526 GCA_964444695.1 uncultured Desulfocurvus sp. | reverse complement strand
CGTGGCCAGCTCCGGCGTCACCCCGGAGCGCTGGCGGGAACTGCGCGCGGGCAAGGACACGGGCGGCCCGGCCCTGGAGGTGGGCGGCTTCGAGATCTCCGGCTCCCCCGAGGACATGGAGCGCAACGCCCGGGCGGGCTTCGGCGTGGCCCTGGCCCTGCTCAAGCGCGGCGACCCCATCCGCGCCCGGGACATCTTCGAGCGCCTGGCCGACCTCAAGGCCGACTTCAAGCCCCAGCACAAGCACATGTTCAACGACTTCGGCATCGCCCTGCGCAAGCAGGCCCTGCTGGACACCGCCCTCAAGCACTACCGCCGGGCCGAGATGCTGACCAGGGACGACGAGAACCTGATGCACAACATCGCCCGGGTCTACTACGAGCGGCGCGACTACGCCAAGACACGCCAATACCTGGAAAAATCCCTGCAGCTCAACCCCGGCCTGCGCGAGTCGCAACTGTTCCTCAAATACCTGGACAAGCACCACGCCCCGTCGGGCAAGCCCCTGTCCGTGGATTTCTGATCCCGGAACGGCCCCGCCCCGGCATTGCGCTCCCGACCCCGAATTGCTACACAAGCCCAGAGGACGCCATGGACAGGAAAACCGAACAGCAGATGCGCAAATACGCCGTGGGCGAGATCAACCTCTTCCACGTGCGCAACCGCAACGAGGTCCGGGTGGTGCGCGCCCTGCCGGGCATCCTGGCCGAGTATCCCGACTTCAAGCCGGAGACGCTGGACATGGAGGACATCTACGCCCTGGCCCTGAACAGCCTCGCGCCGCGCTACGTGCAGCACGGCACCATCGTCCTCAACGAGCCCGTGAACGACGAGGAGATCGTCGAGGCCCTGCGCTTCGCCGTGGAAAAGGTCCGTCACAGCCCGAGCCACTCGGAATGAGCCCATGCGAGACTACGCCGAACTCGCCAACCGCATCCAGAAAGGCCTGGGCAGGGCCTGGCGCGCCTCGGCGTCGGTCCTGGGCGCTCCCGGCGTGTCCATAGCGGTCAAGCTCGACCCCGAATACTACCTGGCCCTCATGCCCTCCTTCATCAACCAGGTCGCCCGCTGGGGCGGCATGCTGCCGCGCACGGCCGAGGAGACCCTGGTGCGCACGGGCAACCTGCTCACCGGCCCGGAGCGCGCGGCCAGCCTGGTCCTGAACGTATCCTACGGCCGGCCGCCGCGCCTGGCGCGCATCCAGGCCGCCTTCGTCCTGGCCGGATTCATGGACGACGCGGTCAAGCTCTACGGCGGCAGCCCATCGGCCCTGCCCGTGGCCGACCTGACCCTGGACCCGGCCGAGCGCCAGGCCCTGGAGGCCTTCTTCGGCCCCAAGACCATGCCCGCCAACAGCGCCTTCACCCCGGCCTGAGCCCAGGCGCCAACCATTCAGCGACCATGCCCATGTCCAGTCCCGTTCGCGCCCTCTTCGCGGCCCTGTGGCTTGCCCTGACCTGCCTTGTTCTGGGTCTCGCCCTGAGCCTTGGGGCGGCCCCCTGCGCCCTGGCCCAGCAGCCGGGGCC
>CAYUIN010000730.1:0-1529 GCA_964444695.1 uncultured Desulfocurvus sp. | reverse complement strand
AGGGCGAGCATGCGGCCGCCTAGGCGGCGGGCTTGTTCCAGGCCGTGGGAGACCACGATGACCGTGTAGCGCTCCGCGAGGCGGGCGATGTGCTGCTCCACGCCGCGCGCGGCTTTGAAGTCCAGGGAGGCGGTGGGCTCGTCCAGCAGCAGGACCTCGGGTTGGAAGGCCAGGGCCCGGGCCAGGCACAGGCGCTGCTGCTGCCCGCCGGAGAGGCTGGTCGCCGGGTCGCCCAGGCGGTCCTTGACCTCGTCCCAGAGGCCCGTCTCGCGCAGGGCCTGCTCGGTGCGGGCGTGCAGGGCGTCTTTGGACAGGCGGCGGTTCAGGCCGAGCGGCAGGGTGATGTTGCGGGCCACGCTCATGGGCAGCACGTTGGGCGACTGGAAGACCATGCCCACGCGGCGGCGCAGCTCTTCCACGGGCAGGCCGCCGCCGTAGGCCTCGGTTTCGAGCCCGCCCATGCGCAGGGTCACGGAGCCGGAGGTTTCGCAGCCCGGCAGGCACTCGTTGAGGCGGTTCAGGGCGCGCAGGAAGGTCGTCTTGCCGCTGCCCGAGCGGCCCACGATCACGGTGGGGCCGCCGGGGGCGACGTCCAGATCCAGTCCGTGCAGCACCTCGCGCCCCAAAAAGGAGACGCGCAGGCCGCGCACGCGGATGGCTGTGGGGTCCGTGGCGGTCAGCTCGTCCATCGTCGCTCCAGGGAGGCATGCAGCCGCCGCGCGGCCAGGTGCAGGCCCACGGTCAGGGCCAGCAGCACCAGGGCCGCGCCGAAGGCCCGGTCCAGGTCGGCGGTGGTGCGGTGTTCGGCGGCCAGGGTGTAGATGGTGAAGGGCAGGGCCTCGAATTTGTCCAGCAGCGAGCGCGGCGCCCCCGCGTTGGCCACCACGCCGGTGAGCAGAATCACGGCGGTGTCCTCCGCCGCGCGGCCCACGGCCAGGATGACCCCGCCCAGGATGCCGGGGGCGGCCTGGGGCAGCAGGATGCGCAGCGTGGTCTGCCCGGGCGTGAGGCCCAGGGCCGCGCCGGTCAGGCGCAGGGAGCCGGGCAGGGCGCGCAGGGCGCCGGAGGTGGCGGCCATGACGTAGGGCAGCACCAGCAGGCCCAGGCACCCGGCGCACAAAAGCAGGCCGGTGGTGGCATGCGGGGCCACGGTGCGGCGCAGGAGCAGGATCAGGGCGAAGCCGAACAGGCCCATGAGGATGGACGGCACCCCGGCCAGCAGGTCCACGCCCAGGCCCAGGGCGGCGCGCACGCGCGGCGGGGCGAACTCGGCCAGGTACATGCCCCCGGCGACGCCCAGCGGCACGGCCAGGGCCGAGGCCAAGAGCACCAGGGACACGGTGCCCAGGCAGGCGGGCCACAACCCATCGAACACCGGGGCCCCGCGCAGGGCGTCCAGGGGCGGGGTGTCCGCGAAGATCAGCTCCAGCCCCAGGGTGGGCGCCCCGCGCAGCACCACGGCGCCCAGCAGCGTTGCCAGGGCGGCCAGGGTCAGCCCGGCGGCGGTCCAGGCCAGGGCCGTGAGGGCG
>CAYUIN010000729.1:0-1534 GCA_964444695.1 uncultured Desulfocurvus sp. | reverse complement strand
CCGCGAGAGCAGCAGCACCCCCGCCGCCAGCAGCGCCGGGACCTCCCGCGACGGCCCGCCCCACAAGAACGCCGCCACCAGCGCCGCCAACACCGCCAGGCCCTTGGCCGTCTGCCAGGCGTCGAACTCCGGCGCCGCCACCTCCGGCTCGGGCAGCGCCGCGCCCCAGCCGCCCCCGTACCGCGCCCGGACCACACCCCAGACCACCACGCAGCCCAGCAGCGCCGGGCCGGCCGCCGCCAGCAGATAGTCCCCGAAATGTAGCCCCAAGACCTGCCCGATGAGCATGTTCTGCGGGTTGCCGATCAGCGTCGCCGCGCTGCCCACGTTGGCCGCGCAGGCCAGGGCCAGCAGGAACGGCACGGGACTCAGCCCCCGCCGTACGCAGCCCCGCGCCAGGATCGGCGCCATGGCCAGGCACACGATGTCGTTGGCCAACACCGCCGACAGCCCGCCCGCCACAGTCACCACCAGCGCCAGCAACGCCCCGGGCCCCACGCCCGCGCCCGCCAGCCGCCGCGTCACCGCCGTGTAGAACCCGCCCAGCCGAAGCTGCGCGGAGACCACCATCAGCGCGAACAACAAGGCGATGGTCGAGACGTCCACCGCCGCCCAGGCCTCGCCCAGGCCCAGCCGACCCGTGGCCAGCAACACGATGGCTCCCAGCAGCGCCACCCCCGTGCGGTCCAGCGCCAGCCCGGGCACGCCGCCCAAAATCATGCCCCCGTACACGAAGACGAAGACGCCGATGGTCACCCAGTCCATGCCAGGACCTCCCGTGCGCACGACCCGGCGCGCCGCGCGCCGGACAGCCGACCACTATCCGAGCCCCGGGCCCCCGTAAAGAGCCCGCGAAACATTCCCCGCCGCCCGCCTTGCGCCCGCATCCCCCTTGGGCTATCGCTTGAGCCTCAAGCACAAACATCACGCCCCCGGGAGGCACCATGATAGAGCACGAGGAGGTCTTCCGCGACCTCATTGAAAACGGCATCCCCTTCAACGTGCACGTCGGCATCAAGGTCCGCTCCCTGCTGCCCGGACAATGCTCCCTCGTCGTGCCCAACCGCCCCGAAGTCGTGGGCGACTCCCGCCGCGGCGCGCTGCACGGCGGCGTCATCTCCATGCTCGTCGATACCTGCGGCGGCTTCGCCGTCTGGACCCTGGGCAAACCCTCGGACCGCATCGCCACCATCGACCTGCGCGTGGACTACCTCAAACCCGCCATCCACGGCGACCTCATCGCCGAATCCACCGTCAAGATGCACGGCAACCGCGTCGGCAACGTCCACACCATCGTCTTCACCAGCGAAGACCCCGAAACCATCGTCGCCGAAGGCCGCAGCGTCTACAACATCCGCCGCACCTAGCCCCAGGGGACCCGCTTCGGCCACGCGGAAAGAGGCGCAACGGCGGACCGGACGCGCGTTGGCGCGAGTGGGAGGCCTCCGGCGGCTGGGGCTCTATCTCTGCTCTCCCCATTCCTAAGCTCGCCCTCTCCCTTTGGTCGGGGCAAGCTAAGGACTGGGGGTCCCCA
>CAYUIN010000728.1:0-1544 GCA_964444695.1 uncultured Desulfocurvus sp. | reverse complement strand
GCTAGACCGGGGCCGGGCGCGCCCCGGCCCGGCCGCCGCCTCCGCGCGTCCGCCCCGCCGCCGCGCGCCGCCCGCCTCGCCCCAGGGCCGCCCGGGTTGCGCACGGCGGCGGATTCGTGTTCTACTGGCATGTGCCGCAAAACAGCACGAAACCAGGGGAGAACCGATGTCCAGACAATACGACCTCGTCGCCGTGGGCGCCGGAGTGGCGGGCGGCGCGGCGGCCCGCGCGGCGCGCGACAAGGGCCTCTCGGTGGCCGTGGTGGAATCCGCCGAATACGGCGGGACCTGCCCGCTGCGCGGCTGCAACCCCAAGAAGGTCCTGCTGGCCGCCGCCGAGACCGTGGCCCGCGCCAGGGCCATGCAGGGGCGCGGCGTGCGCGGCGAGCTGCGCGTGGACTGGGCCGAGCTGCAACGCTTCAAGCAGACCTTCGTGGACGACCTGCCCCGGCGCATCGAGGAGTCGTACCACAAGCGCGGCATCGACGCCCTGCACGGGCGGGCGCGCATGACGGGCCCCGGCTCGCTGGAAGTGGACGGCGAGCGCATCGAGGCGCGCCACATCTTCCTGGGCCCCGGGTCCTGGCCCCGGCCCCTGGGCGTCCCCGGCGAGGAGCTGCTGACCCTGTCCGACGCCTTCCTGGACCTGACGCAGCTGCCCCGGCGCATCGTGTTCATCGGCGGCGGATACATCTCCTTCGAATTCGCGCACATGGCCGCCCACGCCGGGAGCGAGGCGACCATCCTGCACCGCAGCGCCCAGGTCCTCAAGGGCTACGAGCCGGAGTTGGCCGAGGTGGTGGCCGCCGCCACGCGCGACGCGGGCGTGACCCTGCGCACCGAGGCCCCGGTCACGGCGCTGGAACGGCGCGGCCAGGACATCGTGGTCCGCACCGCGAACGGCGAGGAGTTCGTCTGCGACATGGCCGTGCACGGCGCGGGCCGCGCGCCCAACGTCTCCGGCCTGGGCCTGGACGCGGGCGAAGTTCGGACCGACGCCTCCGGGGCCATCCTGGTCAACGAATACATGCAGAGCGTGTCCAACCCGGCGGTCTACGCCGGGGGCGACGCCGCGCGCACGCCCTACGCCCTGACCCCGTCCTCCAACCACGAGGGCGCCGTGGCCGCGCAGAACATCGTCACCGGCAACACCCTGCCCGTGAACCAGGCGGGCATCCCGCGCGTGGTCTTCAGCGTGCCGCCCCTGGCCGCCGTGGGCCCCACCGAGGCCGAGGCTCGCGACCGGGGCATCGCCTACGAGGCCCGCTCCGGGTCCATGGCCGAGTGGCTGCCCTGGGAGCGCCTGGGCGAGACCCACGCCGCGTACAAGATCCTCACCGCCCCGGCGGACGGGCGCATCCTGGCCGCGCACCTGGCCGGGCACCACGCCGAGGAGCTGGCCAACCTCTTCGCCATGGCCGTGCGCCTGGGCCTGACGGTGGACCAGGTGCAACAGACCGTCTGGGCCTACCCGACCAGCGGCTACTACGTGCAGTACATGCTGCCCCACTAGCCTTCCACGGCGGCGCGCGGGCTCCCGCCCC
>CAYUIN010000727.1:0-1551 GCA_964444695.1 uncultured Desulfocurvus sp. | reverse complement strand
CCAGGCGCTCGCGCTCCTCCTGCGCGGCCAGCTCCACCTCGCGTTCCAGCAGGCGCAGCGTAGTGCGCAGCAGCGTCTCCAGCAGTTCCATGCGCGCCGAGCGGCCCTGCAGGCTCATCAGCCCGTGCAGCGAGGTGGCCCGGATCAGCGTCCCGTCGTCGCGCCTGGACAGCGAGATGGCCACCCGCCGCCCCGCCGTGAGCAGCGAAAACGGCGGCTTGGCCACGGCCAGCCCCACGCTCCGGTCCGCCGAGAGCAGGCGCAGGTCCTGTAGGCCGATGGCCGAGATCATGGCGTCCCACACCGTGTCGTAGGGCAGCGGGATGGTCCAGGCCAATTCGGTCTGGCGCGCCGTGTAGGACGCTGTTTCGAGCCTGTGGCCCGGAGGTTTTCCGGTGACGGCCGGGCCGTGGTCCGGTGTGGGCATGGGGCGCCTCCTGGACGCTCTGTGGGGAGACTGTGTCCAGCATGCCTCAAAACCGGTCCCGGGGCAACCGGCAGGTGAAATTGTAACGGGATACCGGGGGGCTGCTCAGTGCGGCAGGCGGTCCAGGGCCCGGCGCGCGGCGCGCACGAAGGCCGCCGTCAGGGCCGGATCCTTGCGCCCGGCGGCGTCTTCCACGCCGGTGTGGGCGTCCACCCCGGCCGGGGACACGGCGGCCACGGCGGCGGCCACGTTGCCGGGGTTCAGGCCCCCGGCCAGGATCAGCGGCAGCGGCACGGCCCGGGCCAGGCGGCGGCTGACCGCCCAGTCGTGGGTCCGGCCCGTGGCGCCCGTGGCCCCGGTGGCCGGGTCGCTGCTGTCCGTGAGCAGGGCGTCGCAGTGCGGGCACAGGGCCAGCGCGCCGGAGACGAGCGCCTCCACCGCCGCCGCGTCCGGCGCCGGGGGCACGATGACGCTCTTGATGACGTACAGCGCCGGGGCCAGCGCCCGCAGCCGCGTCAGGGCCGCCGGGGTCATGTCCGCGTGCAGCTGCACCGCGTCCGTGCCCAGGTCGCGGCACAGGGCGGCCACGGCGGCGGGATCCGTCTCGTAGGTGATGCACACCGCGCGGACCCCCGGCGGCAGCGCGGCCACGATGCGCGCGGCCTCGGCCTCGCCGACGTCCTGCGGGTGCACGGCCAGGCGCAGCGGCAGGCCCACGCTGTCCACGCCCAGCCGGGCCAGGAGCAGGGCCTCGGCCACGTCCAGGACCCCGGCGATCTGCACCCTGGGGCAGCCGCTCATTGCCAGGGCCTCGCGTCGGGCAGGCGCCGGGACCCGGCCTGGGCCCGGGCCTGTTCGTGGGCGCCCAACAGCCGCGCGGCGTACAGCTCGGCCAGTTCCAGCGGGGCCAGGGCGGCCTGGGCCAGCGGGTCGAAATCCGCGTCCGGCGCGGGGAAGGGGGCCGGGGCCAGCGGCGCGGCCTGGGCCCACAGCGCCCGGGCCCGGGCGTATTCGCCGTCGTCCCAGGCGGTGAGGGCGCGGTCCAGCGCCGCCAGCTGCGCGGTGCCCGCCCCCGGCGCGAAGGCCTGGCCCGGCGTGCCCGGCAGCCGCCGCTCGCCCAGGGC
>CAYUIN010000726.1:0-1552 GCA_964444695.1 uncultured Desulfocurvus sp. | reverse complement strand
GCCCGTGGGCAAGGGCACCGGGCTCGGCCTGTCCATCTGCTACGGCATCGTGACCAAGATGGGCGGGGACCTGTCCGTGGAGAGCGCTCCCGGGCAGGGCACCGTCTTCACAGTAAAGCTGCCCGGAGGCGCCATGGGCGCGCAGCCCGAAGAGGACGCCTGCGCCGCGCAGGCAGCCCCGGGCGGGGACGCAAACGAGAACAGCGGAGGAACCACATGACCAGAGTGCTTCTCATCGACGACGAGCAGGCCTTCGTGTCCACCATGTCCAAACGCCTGGACCGGCGCGGGCTGAAGGTCAGCACGGCCTTCGACGGACAGAAGGGCCTGGCCGCGCTCGAGGCGGATCCCGACATCGACGTCGTGGTCCTGGACGTGAAGATGCCCGGGATGGACGGCGTGGAGACCCTGCGCCGGATCAAGACCGATCATCCCCTGGTGGAAGTGATCATGCTCACCGGCCACGGCACGGTGGAGACGGCCATCGACGGCATGCGCGCCGGGGCCTTCGACTACCTGCTCAAGCCCTGCGAGATCGACGCGCTGATGCAGAAGATCACCGACGCGGCGAAGCGCCGGGCCGGGGCCGTGGAGCGCATCGTGGAGGCCGAGGCCCAGCTCATCGTCCTCAAACGCGGCGACTAGGCCGGGTGCCCGGAGACCGAGCGATGCGCGTGCTGTTCGCGGACGACGAGCCGGACTTCCTGGCGCCCCTGCTCAAGCGCCTGACGCGGCGCGGGATCGAGACCGTGGGCGTCGGCTCGGGCGAGGAGGCCTTGGCGGCCATGGCCGACCAGGGGCCGGAGCGGGAGTTCGACGCCGTGGTCCTGGACGTGAGCATGCCCGGCATGGGCGGCATGGCGGCGCTGCGCGAGCTGCGCCGCCTGCACCCCGGGACCCCGGTGCTGATCCTCACCGGCCGGGCGGACATGCGCGACGCGACGGCGGGCCTGGAGGCCGGGGCCTACTGCTTCCTGATGAAGCCGGTTGAGCTGGACACCCTGATCTGGCGGTTGCAGGACGCCAAGACCGAGACCTGCATCCTGCGGGAGCGCGCCCCCGGGGCCGGGAAATTCCGGCCCTGAAGCGCGGGCGGCGCGCCCCGCAGGGAAGAAGCGGCAAGTGAACGAAAAGCAATGCATGGGAGAAGGAGAAGCGAGATGAGCAAGGCGAGAGCGATGTATGAATTCCTCATGGAAGGCGCCCGGGCGCATGCGCGCTGGGACTACGAGGCCTCCATGAGCATTCTGCGCAGCCGCAAACGGATGTTGCTGGTGCTGGCCCTGGCCGTTCCGGCCATCCTGGTTTCCGTGGCCATCGCCGGAGACGTGGGCGGGCTGCCGGAGATCCTGGGCGGAAAGAAGGCCTACACCCCGGCCTTCTACACCCCGGAGGTCTTTCTGGTCTCCATCGTCATCGGCCTGTGCGCCGGGTTGATCACCGGCTGCATCGGCGCGGGCGGCGGGTTCATCATCACCCCCGCGCTGATGAGCGCGGGCATCAAGGGCATCCTGGCCGTGGGCACGGACCTGTTCCACATCTTCGCCAAGGC
>CAYUIN010000725.1:0-1553 GCA_964444695.1 uncultured Desulfocurvus sp. | reverse complement strand
GGCCGCGGCGGCCGTTGTCGAACAGGGCGTCGACGGCCTCCTGCAGCATGCGCTTTTCGTTGCGGATGATGATGTCCGGCGCGCCCAGCTCCAGCAGCCTTTTCAGGCGGTTGTTGCGGTTGATGACGCGGCGGTACAGGTCGTTGAGGTCCGAGGTGGCGAAGCGGCCGCCGTCCAGGGGCACCAGGGGGCGCAGCTCGGGCGGGATGACCGGGATGACCTCCAGGATCATCCACTCGGGCTTGTTGCCGCTGTCCAGGAAGGCCTCGACGATCTTCAGGCGCTTGGTCAGCTTCTTCTTCTTGGTCTGGGAGCGGGTCGCCAGGGACTCCTCGCGCAGCTCGACGCGCAGGGCCTCCAGGTTCAGCTCCTCCAGCAGGCCGCGGATGGCTTCCGCGCCCATGCCGACCTTCACGGCGTCCTCGCCGTAGTGGTCCATGACCTGGTAGTACTGCTCCTCGGAGATGATCTGGTTCTTGGTCAGGCTCGTGGCGCCCGGATCGAGCACGATGAACGAGTCGAAGTACAGGACCTTCTCCAGATCGGCCATGGTCATGTCGAGCAGGGTGCCGATCTTGGAGGGCAGGGTCTTGAGGAACCAGATGTGGGCCACCGGGGCGGCCAGCTCCACGTGGCCCATGCGCTCGCGGCGGACCTTGGAGGCGATGACCTCCACGCCGCACTTCTCGCACACGATGCCGCGGTGCTTCATCCGCTTGTACTTCCCGCAGTTGCACTCGTAGTCCTTCACGGGCCCGAAGATCTTGGCGCAGAACAGGCCGTCGCGCTCGGGCTTGAAGGTGCGGTAGTTGATGGTCTCCGGCTTCTTGACCTCGCCGAAGGACCATTCGCGGATCTTCTCGGGGGAGGCCAGGGAAATCTGGATGGAGTTGAGCATCCGGCTACCCTGCGTGGTAGCCGCGCTCCCCCTCATGGCGAACAGATCATCCAAGGACATGAATCTACCTCGCGATCTTTCTGGTTTCAAATATGGTCGTCACCGGGCGGCCTCGCGGGAAGCCGCCCGGTGTCTCGCGTCTTTTGCTACTGGGGGCGAACCGCGCCCTGAGGCTTCTTCTTCTCGTCGTGGTGCAGGTGCACGTCCAGGCCCAGGGCCATCAGCTCCTTCACCAGGACGTTGAAGGATTCGGGCAGGCCCGCTTCCAGGAAGTTCTCGCCCTTGACGATCTTCTCGTACATCTTCACGCGGCCGCCCACGTCGTCGGACTTGACGGTCAGGAACTCCTGCAGCAGGTACGCCGCGCCGTAGGCCTCCAGGGCCCAGACTTCCATTTCGCCGAGTCGCTGGCCGCCGAACTGGGCCTTGCCGCCCAGGGGCTGCTGGGTGACGAGGGAGTAAGGGCCCGTGGAGCGGGCGTGGATCTTCTCGTCGACCAGGTGGTGCAGCTTGAGCATGTACATGGTGCCCACGGTGACCCGGTTCTTGAACGGCTCGCCGGTGCGCCCGTCGAAGAGCACGGCCTTGCCGTCCTCGGGGAGCTTGGCCTTCTTGAGCAGATCCCAGATCTCCTGCTCCTCGGCGCCGTCGAACA
>CAYUIN010000724.1:0-1560 GCA_964444695.1 uncultured Desulfocurvus sp. | reverse complement strand
GCGCTGCACCTGTGCGCCGTGTTCACGGGACTGGGCGCCTTCGCCTTCGCCTGGCTCTGCGAATTTTTCGCCGGGGTCGGCAGGCAGGTCTTCTGGAAAAAGATGGCCCAGCAGATGAGCGCCCTGGGCGTGCTGTTCCTGTTCTACGTGCTGGTGGCCACGGGCGGCGCCCTGGCCGTGACGGCCTCGCAGTATCCCGAGCTGGCCCGGCCCTGGCTGGACAACCCGCTGCTGCTCGGCGCACCCGGCGCGGCCATGCTCTGGCTGACCCTGACCGGCCTGGCCTACGCCCTGACCTGGCGCACGCTGCGAAACAGTCCCGGGGCGCACCGCTTCCTGGGCCTGCTGGCCGCCATGGGCCTGCCGCTGGTGCTGGCCGCGTCACTGGCCGTGAAGCTGGCCGTGTTCAACGGCGGGGAGCTGCCCGGCGACTGGGCCATGCTGCGCACCATGCTCGCCGCGAGCCTGCGCTCGCCGTTCTTCGGGCCGCTGTTCACGGCCGCCGTCTTCCAGGCCATGACCTGCGCCGCCGGGTTCGGGCTCATCTGGCTCCTGCTGCGCAGAAAGCGCGACGATTTCGGGCGCGACTACTACGGCTTCAGCGTGCCCCGCGCGGCGCAGTGGGCGGCGATCTTCGGCCTCGGCGCCGGGGCGGCCCAGGGCTGGGCCTGCTCGCTGATGCCCGCCCTGCTGGCCGACGCGCCCGAGAAGGAACTCCTGACCTGGCTCGGCGGCGTCGGATTCGGGGCGCTGGCCCTGGCGGTCCTGCTGTGGCTGGCGGTGCGCCTGTCCGGCTCCCCGCTGCGCATGAAGCCCGCCGCCTGGCTGGCGGCCCTGGCCCTGACGGTCTCCATGGGCTGCATGATGGCGCTGAGCGCCGCCGCCTTCTTCCCGCAGCTCTAGCCCGCGCGGGGCGCAAAAAAAGGCGGCGCGCGGGCGTTGAACCGCGCCCCGGGCAATGCTAGGCTGCACGGAAAACGTTCGTTCAACCGGAGGTTCCCGTGCGAAGCGCCCCCGTTTTCCTGGCCCTGGCCCTGGCCGCCCTGCTGCTGGCCGCGCAACCCGCCGCCGCGCAGCAGGCCATAAGCGGCCAGACCCTGTACGTCCCGGTCTATTCCCACGTCTACCACGGGCCCAAGAACCGGCCCTTCCCGCTGACCTGCACCCTGTCCATCCGCAGCACGGACATGACCCGCAACTTCCAGGTGCTGTCCGTGGATTTCTACAACAGCCACGGCAAGCTGGTGCGCAACCTGGTGCAGGAGCCGCAGCTCGTGGGGCCCATGAACACCCTGGAATACATCGTCCACGAGAACGACAACGACGGCGGCTCCGGGGCCAACTTCGTGGTCCGCTGGAGCGCCGAACAGGCGCTGAGCGCGCCGCTGGTGGAGGCCGTGATGATCGGCACCAGCTCCAACCAGGGCATCTCCTTCGTGACCCGGGGCGTGGAGATGCTGCCCTAGCCCGGGCCCGCGCCCCGAAGAAACCAAGAAGAAGCCCGCCGCGAGACGTCGCGGCGGGCTTTTTGCGTTTTGGCCCCGGTGGCCCGGGCGGGCC
>CAYUIN010000723.1:0-1561 GCA_964444695.1 uncultured Desulfocurvus sp. | reverse complement strand
TTATTCCCTTGAGCGGGGTCTGGGGCAGAGCCCCAGCCGCCGGAGGCATTCCGCCCGCGCCCATGACCGCCCGCCCCGCCCCTGCCGTGCGCGGCCGCCGGGCGTTCGCGCCGGGCGCCGGTTGGCGGGTCAGTCGATGCAGACCATGTCGTAGTCGTCGCCGGTGATGCAGACGGCGCCGGTGGGGGTGATTTCGAAGGTGTTTTCGACGCCGACCATGCCCAGGCCGGGGACGGAGAATTTGGGTTCCAGGGCCATGGTCATGCCTTCTTCCAGCGGGGTCTTGATCTTGGCGGCGATGGCCGGGAACTCGTCCACGACGAGCCCGATGCCGTGGCCCAGGAAGCGGACCTTGTTGGCGCCCAGGCCCATGAAGCCTTCTTCCAGGCCGCGTTCGGCGGTCAGTTCCATGATCATCCGGTAGAGGTCTTCGGGCAGCGCGCCGGGGACCATCCGTTCGGCCAGCAGGGCCTGGACCTCGATGCAGAAGTCGTGGCCGCGCCGGACCTCGTCGGGGATGGAGGACGGGGGCCCGGCCCAGTACACCTGGGTCTTGTCCGTGAGGTAGCCTTCCAGGCAGAAGCCGATGTCGCAGGTCAGCGGTTCGCCCGGGTTCCAGAGCTTGCCCGCGTAGCCCATGAAGGGCACGGCCGGGTGCTCGCCGCGCAGGCCCACGGGGCCGTTGAACACGCTGGGGTAGTTGCCGGAGTCCCCGGCGGAGACGTGGCCCAGGAAGCATTCCTCGCCGAAGTTGCCCATGCGCAGCAGCCCGGAGTGGCCCAGGGAGAAGAAGGCCTCCCAGGACAGGTGCGAGATGTCGCGCTCGCTCATGCCCGGGCGCAGCACCTGGGGCAGCATCTCGTACAGCGCCAGGTGGTGCCGCTCGCCGCACAGGCGCAGCTTTTCCAGCTCCCAGGCGGTCTTCTTCATCCGCCCCAGGGTCAGGATGGAGTCCCCGCAGACGAGTTGGGTCCCGGAGTTGAGCTCCTGTTGCAGCTTGAGCCCGAAGCTCCAGGGCAGGCCCTGCATCTCCACCGCCACGCTGGCGGACAGCGGCGATCCGGCCTCTTCCAGCAGCGGGCGCAGGTCGCGGAACGAGCGGTATTCGAAAATATGTTCCACGGGCGATTCCAGCCGCGCCCGCTCGATGCCCTTGCGGCACAGCATCACGGGCTTGCCCTCGCGCGGCAGCCAAAAGATCCCGTTCGCCAAATGCCCGGAAAGCCAATACAACTGCACCCGCGAAAAGGCGAGCACGCCCCCGGCCCCGGGCGCGCACTGCTCCATAAGCTCGCGGCAGCGGCTCCAGCGCTGCTCCAGTTCCGGGGCCGGAATCCTCTCGATGGCGGTGAACATGAACTCTCCTTGCGGTGCGTATATCCTGGCGAAAAGCTGGGCGACGGCACGGCTCCCGAGCCATGCCCAAGGGCACGGTCATACGAAAACCGCCCCCCCTTTGCAACCCGCGCCGGGCGGCAGCGGGCGGCAGCGGACGGGACGTGGGAGAAAGGCGAATGCCTCCGGCGGCCAGGGCTCTGCCCTGGACCCGCTTAAGGGAATA
>CAYUIN010000722.1:0-1566 GCA_964444695.1 uncultured Desulfocurvus sp. | reverse complement strand
CTCCGTGACCATCCGTTCCGGCCTGACCTGCCGCAGCCAGCACGGCGTGTGCTGCCACTGCTACGGCCGCGACCTGGCCCGCGGGCACGTGGTCAACGTCGGCGAGACCGTGGGCATCATCGCCGCCCAGTCCATCGGCGAGCCGGGCACCCAGCTCACCATGCGTACCTTCCACATCGGCGGCACCGCGTCCAAGGAAGTGGAGCAGTCCTCGCACATCGCCCAGCACAACGGCCGCGTGATCCTGTCGCGCGTCAAGGTCGTCAAGAACAAGGAAGGCCGGGCGATGGTCATGGGCAAGTCCGGCCAGGTCGGCGTCGTGGACGCCGAAGGCCGCGAGCGCGAGAAGTACGTGCTGCCGTCGGGCGCCGTGCTGCACGTGGAGGCCGGGCAGGAAGTCAAGAAGGGCGCCGTTCTCGCCGAATGGGACCCCTTCAACGAGCCCTTCGTCTCCGACGTGGACGGCGTGGTCCGCTTCACGGACATCGTGGAAGGCAAGACCGTGCGCGAGGACCTGGACGACGCCACCATGCGCACCAGCCTGGCGATCATGGAATACCGCACCACCAACTACCGCCCGAGCATCGCCCTGGTGGACGACGAGGGCAACGTCAAGCTGCGCCCCGGCGCCCAGGGCACCAAGGCCCACTACCCGCTGCCCGTGGGCGCGATCCTCATGGTCCAGGACGGCGACCGCATCGGCGCGGGCGACATCATCGCCCGTAAGCCGCGCGAAACCTCCAAGACCAAGGACATCGTCGGCGGTCTGCCGCGCGTCGCGGAGCTGTTCGAGGTCCGCAAGCCCAAGGACCTGGCCGTGGTCTCCGAGATCGACGGCATCGTGTCCTACGGCCCGGAGAGCAAGGGCAAGCGCAAGATCATCGTGGCCCCCGAGGTCGGCGATCCGCGCGAGTACCTGATCCCCAAGGGCAAGCACATCACCGTCAGCGAGGGCGACTTCGTGGAGGCGGGCGAGTCCCTGACCGAGGGCCATCCCGAGCTGCACGACATCCTGGCCATCAAGGGCGAGAAGTTCCTGGCGAACTACCTCGTGGAGGAAATCCAGGACGTGTACCGCTTCCAGGGCGTGACCATCAACGACAAGCACATCGAGATCATCGTGCGCCAGATGCTGCGCAAGGTGAACATCCTCGATCCGGGCGACACGAGCTTCCTGGCCGGGGAGCACGTGGACAAGTACCGCTTCGGCGAGGAGAATACCAAGGTCCTGCGCATGGGCATGAAGGCCGCCGTGGCCGAGCCGCTGGTCCTGGGCATCACCCAGGCTTCGCTGACCACGGACTCCTTCATCTCCGCGGCCTCGTTCCAGGAGACCACCAAGGTCCTGACCGAGGCGGCGCTGATGGGCAAGGAGGACGCGCTGCGCGGCCTCAAGGAGAACGTCATCGTCGGCCGCCTGATCCCCGCCGGTACCGGCTTCCGCCGCTACATGGACTGCGAGATCGACGTGCCCGAGCAGCCCGAGCGTCCGGACAAGTTCCTGGAGGACCTGGAGGACAACCCGCTGCTCATCGGCGACCAGTTCTAGCCCCGGTCGCAACCAAG
>CAYUIN010000721.1:0-1570 GCA_964444695.1 uncultured Desulfocurvus sp. | reverse complement strand
GCTGCGCTTGCCCTTGCCGATGGAGGCCTTCAGGCCCAGGGAGTGCAGACGCGGGGCGTAGGTGTCCATGCGGTAGCTGGTGGTCGGGCCCGCCGCGCCGATGGGGCGGCCCGGAGGCGCCGGGCTCGGGCCCACGTAGTAGACGATGGAGCCCGCAAGCTCGAAGGGCAGGTCCTTGCCCTCGTCCAGCAGGCCGACGAGGCGTTTGTGGCCCGCGTCGCGCGCGGTGTAGATGGTGCCGGTGATGAAGACCACGTCGCCGACCTTCAGTTGTTCGACGTCGGCGTCCGTGAGCGGGGTGGTGAGCTTGTATTCGGCCATCAGATGACCACCTCCTCGTGCCGGATGGAGTGGCACTGCACGTTCACGGCCAGGGGCAGGCTGGCCAGGTGGCAGGGGGCCATGGCGATCTTCACGCCCAGGCAGGTGGTCTTGCCGCCCAGGCCCATGGGCCCGATGCCGAGCTTGTTGATGGCCTCCAGGAGTTCCGCCTCCAGCGCCGCGACCTTGGGGTCGGGGTGCTCCTCGTCCAGGTGGCGCAACAGCGCCCGCTTGGCGAGGATGGGCGCGCGCTCGAAGGTCCCGCCGATGCCGATGCCGATCATGGTCGGCGGGCAGGGGTTGGGCCCGGCCTCGGCCACGCGCTCGATGACGAACTTCTTGATGCCCTCCCAGCCCTGGGCCGGGGCCAGCATGGTCACGCGGGACATGTTCTCGCTGCCGCCGCCCTTGGCCATGAAGGCGATCCTGATCTTGTCGCCGGGCACGAAGTCGAAGTGGATGATGGCCGGGGTGTTGTCCCCGGTGTTGGCCCGGGTCATGGGGTCGCAGGACGACTTGCGCAGGAATCCGTCGCGGTAGCCGTCCACCATGCCCTGGGTCACGGCGTCCTTGAGGCTGCCCTCGACGACCACGTCCTCGCCCACGTCCACGAAGAACACGGCCAGGCCGCAGTCCTGACACAGGGGCAGGCCCGTCTGCTCGGCCATTTCGGAGTTCTCCAGCAGCTGGCGGAAGATCTCCTTGGCCGACGGGGCGTCCTCGTTCTCCATGCCGCCTTTGAGCGCCTTTTTGACGTCGTCCGGCAGGTAGACGCTGGCGTGGCGGACGATCTCGGCCACCTTGGGCACGATGTCCGCCGCCTTGATGGTTCTCATATCGATACTCCCGTGTTCGCTATTTCAGGCCGGGGATGAAGCGCTTGATGGCCGTCAGGCCCATCTTGCGCCGCAAGAATCCCAGCTGGTCCTGCAGGGGCAGCTCCTTGGGGCAGACGTCCTCGCAGCCCAAAAGGCCCATGCAGCCGAAGATGCCGTTGTCGTCGCCGATAATCTCGAAGTAGTCCTTGTCGCGCCTCTCGTCGCGCGGGTCGATGACGAAACGGGCGATGCGGTTCAGGGCCACGGCGCCCAGGAAGTCCCGGCGCATCCGCGCGGTGCCGCAACCGGCCACGCAGCAGCCGCACTCCACGCAGCGCTCCAGCTCGTAGATCTCGTTGGCCAGGGCGTTGTCCATGCGCTCTTCTTCCCGGGTCGGGTCGAACTGCTTCTCGGTGTGAATCCAGGACTCG
>CAYUIN010000720.1:0-1586 GCA_964444695.1 uncultured Desulfocurvus sp. | reverse complement strand
CCGAGCGCGCCGTGCGCCACGCGGCGGCCCGCACCAGCAACGTGGAGTTCTCCGCCGAGGACGCCTCGCGCTCCGAGTGGCCGTTTCTGGTGGAGATCTGCGAGCTGGCCATCGAGTGCGGGGCCACGGTCCTGAACATCCCGGACACCGTGGGCTACGCCCAGCCCGGGGAATACGCCGACCTCATCTCGCACCTCATCGCCAACGTGCGCGGCGCGGACAAGGTCGTCTTCTCCGTGCACTGCCACAACGACCTGGGCATGGCCGTGGCCAACTCCATGGCCGCCATCCGCGCCGGAGCGCGGCAGGTGGAGGGCACGCTCTCGGGCATCGGCGAGCGCGCGGGCAACGCCGCCCTGGAAGAGGTGGCCATGAACATCCGCACCCGGCCGCAGTACTACCAGGTGACCTCGGAGATCAAAACCGAGCTGCTGTACCCGGCCAACCGCATGCTCTCGCGGATCATCGGCCGCCCCATCCCGGCCAACAAGGCGATCATCGGCGACAACGCCTTCGCCCACGAGTCCGGCATCCACCAGGACGGCGTGCTGAAGAACCGCCAGACCTACGAGATCATGACCCCCGAGAGCGTGGGGCGCATGGGCACGGACATGGTCATGGGCAAGCACTCGGGCCGCCACGCGGTCAAGAACAAGGTCGAGGGCATGGGCTTCCGCCTGTCCGACCAGGAAATCGACGTGGTCGCGGCGGCCGTGAAGAAGCTGGCGGACATCAAGAAAAAAATATACGACGAGGACGTCGAGGCCATCGTCCTGGAAGAGGTCTTCCGCATCCCGGACAAGTACCGCCTGAAGCACCTGCACATCCAGTCCGGGACCATCTCCGTGCCGCCCACGGCGGCGGTGATCATGGACGTGGACGGGCAGGAAAAGAAGCTCGCCACCTTCGGCGTCGGCCCCATCGACGCGGTGTACAACACCATCTCCGAAATCATCGGACGCAAGGCGACCCTGGAACAGTTCCTGATCAACGCCATCACCGACGGCACCGACGCCCAGGGCGAGGTGACCGTGAAGATCGAGGACGGCGGGCAGACCGCCGTGGGCCGTGGCACGGACGCGGACATCATCGTCGCCAGCGCCAAGGCCTACCTCAACGCCCTGAACAGGCTCGAAAAGAAACGGGAGGACAAATAGATGCCCCACACTCTGGCCCAAAAAATCCTGCAGGCCCGCTGCGATGAAGAAATCCGCGAGGCCGGGCAGATCGTCCGCTGCAAGGTCTCGCTGGTGCTGGCCAACGACATCACCGCGCCCCTGGCCATCAAGAGCTTCAAGGCCATGGGCGCCGCGGCGGTGTTCGACAAGGACAAGATCGCCCTGGTCTGCGACCATTTCACGCCCAACAAGGACATCGACTCCGCCGAGCAGGTCAAGGTCGTGCGCGAGTTCGCCCGCGAGATGGGCGTGACGCACTACTTTGAGGGCGGCAACGTCGGCGTGGAACACGCCCTGCTGCCCGAGCTGGGCCTGGTCGGCCCCGGCGACGTGGTCGTCGGCGCGGACTCGCACACCTGCACCTACGGCGGCCTGGGCGCCTTCGCCACGGGCATGGGCTCCACGGAC
>CAYUIN010000719.1:0-1591 GCA_964444695.1 uncultured Desulfocurvus sp. | reverse complement strand
GGCTGCGACCCCAAGGCCGACTCCACCCGCCTGCTGCTCGGCGGCCTGGCCCAGAAGTCCGTGCTCGACACCCTGCGCGAGGAGGGCGAGGACGTCGAACTCGATGATATCCGCAAGCCCGGTTTCGGCGGCACCTGGTGCGTCGAGTCCGGCGGCCCCGAGCCGGGCGTCGGCTGCGCCGGCCGCGGCATCATCACCTCCATCAACATGCTCGAGTCCCTGGGCGCCTACGAGGAGTCCGAGGGCCTGGACTACGCCTTCTACGACGTCCTGGGCGACGTCGTCTGCGGTGGCTTCGCCATGCCCATCCGCGACGGCAAGGCCGAGGAGATCTACATCGTCTGCTCCGGCGAGATGATGGCCATGTACGCGGCCAACAACATCTGCAAGGGCATCATGAAATACGCCCAGTCCGGCAGCGTCCGCCTGGGCGGGCTGATCTGCAACTCGCGCAACGTGGACAACGAGAAGGAGATGATCGAGGAGCTGGCCAAGAAGCTCGGCACCCAGATGATCTACTTCGTGCCCCGCGACAACGACGTGCAGCGCGCCGAGATCAACCGCAAGACCGTCATCGAGTGGAACGGCGAGGCGGGTCAGGCCACGCACTACCGCAACCTGGCCAAGGCCATCGATTCGAACACCTGTTTCGTCGTTCCCACCCCGCTGGCCATTGAGGAGCTGGAACAGCTGCTCATGGATTTCGGCCTGATGGCTGCCTAACCACACCAACGATAGCTCTGAAGGAGAACACGATATGTCTATGATTATGGTTCGCGCGATTGTTCGGCCCGAGAAAGCGGATGATGTCCTGGCGGCCCTGATGGATGCCGGATTCCCCGCCGTCACCAAGTATTCCGTGGCCGGACGCGGCAAGCAGCGCGGCATCAAGATCGGCGAAGTGACCTACGACGAGATTCCCAAGACCATGCTGATCAGCGTCGTCAACGCCGTGGACAAGGACTTCGTCATCGAGACCATCATGGCCTCCGCCCGCTCCGGCAAGAAGGGCGCCTTCGGCGACGGCAAGATCTTCGTCTCCGAGGTCGAGGACGTCTACACCATCAGCTCGGGCGTGAACGAGACCGCGGCCGCCTCCGAGGGGGTGCCCGCATGAAGGAAATCATCGCAGTCGTGCGCATGAACATGATGAACCAGACCAAGAAGGCCATCACCGCCGTCGGCGTGGACGCCTTCTTCGCCCACGAGGCCCAGGGCCGGGGCAAAGGGTTCGTCAATCCCCAGGTCCTGGCGGGCGCCAGCAAGGGCTACGAGGAAGCCGCCGCCCTGTTGGGCGAGAAGGGCAAGCTCTACGCCAAGCGGATGCTCACCGTCGTCGTCAAGGACGACCTGGTCGAGGACATCGTCTCGGCCATCATTCAGGCCAACCAGACCGGCAAGCCGGGCGACGGCAAGATCTTCGTCCTGCCCGTGTCCGACGCGGTGCGCGTGCGCACCGGCGAAGTCGGGTTGAAGTCCATCCTCTAAAGCACCCGGAGAATTCGATGGCCACGTCCAAGAAAAAGCTCGTGCAGTGGAGCCCCACCGACATCAAGGAAGAGCTTCTGAAGAAGTATCCTCCCAAGGTGGC
>CAYUIN010000718.1:0-1597 GCA_964444695.1 uncultured Desulfocurvus sp. | reverse complement strand
CGATGGACGGCTCGTCGAGGACGTAGGTCACGCCCACCAGGCCGGAGCCGAGCTGGCCGGCCAGTCGGATGCGCTGGGCCTCGCCGCCGGACAGGGTGGACATGTTGCGGCCCAGGGAGAGGTAGTCCAGGCCGACGTTGACCAAGAAGCCGAGGCGGTGGGTGAGCTCCTTGAGCAGCGGCTCGGCGATCATGGCCTTGTGGCCGGGGAATTCCTGGTGCTGGAGCCAGTCCAGGGCGCGACGGATGGAGAGGCTGGTGAAGGCGAAGATATCCAGGTCGCCCACGCGGGCGGCCAGGGATTCGGGGCGCAGGCGCGCGCCGTTGCAGACCGGGCAGGGCCGGTTCTGGCGGAAGCGGGACAGCTCGTCGCGCCAGATGTGGCCCAGGCCCATGCCGGTTTCCAGCAGCGGCACCACGCCGGGCCATTCGCCGCCGTCCACGCCGTGGAACAGGGCCTCGTGGGCGGCCGCGGAGAAGTCTTCCAGGGGCGTATCCAGGCCGAACCCGAGGCGTTTGCCCAGGGATTTCAGGCGGTCGGAGAAGCGGGAGAAGACGCGCGGGTTCTTCCAGGGGATGATGGCCCCGCCCGCCAGGGACAGGCCCTTGTTGGGCGCCAGCAGGTTGGGCTCGAAGTAGTCCACGCTGCCCAGGCCCGAGCAGGTGGGGCAGGCGCCCTGGGGGCTGTTGAAGGAGAACAGCTGCGGGGTCAGGGGCGGCAGGCTGACGTGGCAGGTGGGGCAGGCCGAGTCGGTGCTGTAGGGGACGGTCTCGCCGTCGCGCTCGCCGCCCACCAGGGCCACGGACACGCGGCCCTGGCCGTGGGTCAGGGCCAGTTCCACGGAGTCCGCCAGGCGCCCGCGCAGGCCCTCGCGCACCACGAGCCGGTCCACCACCAGTTCGATGGTGTGCTTCTTGTTCTTTTCCAGCTCGGGCAGCGGCTCCAGGTTCAGGACCTCGCCGCCCACGCGCACCCGGGCGAAGCCTTCGGCGCGCAGCTTCTTCAGGCGCTCGGCGTGGGTGCCCTTCTGGTGTTCCACCAGCGGCGCCAGCAGCAGGAACTTGGTGCCCTCGCCCAGGGCCAGGATCTCGTCCACGATCTCGTCGGAAGTCTGGGAGCGGATGGGGCGGCCGCACTGGGGGCAGTACATGGTGCCCAGCCGGGCGTAGAACACGCGCAGGAAGTCGTGGATTTCCGTGACGGTGCCCACGGTGGAGCGCGGGTTGCGCGAGGCGGCCTGCTGCTCCAGGGAAATGGCCGGGGACAGGCCCTCGATCTTGTCCACCTTGGGCTTGTCCATCTGCGGCAGGAACTGGCGGGCGTATGCCGAGAGCGATTCCACGTAGCGCCGCTGGCCCTCGGCGTAGATGATGTCGAAGGCCAGGGTGGACTTGCCGGAGCCGCTGGGCCCGCAGACCACCACCAGCTCGCCCCGGGGAATCTCCAGGTTGAGCCCTTTCAGGTTATGCTGCCGCGCACCCTCGATCCGGATGCAGTCCTTGTGTCCACAGGTATATTTTTCGCTCATGCGTCTCGCCTGCAAGTTGTTTCGTCGTGGCCCCGGGGGAGGCCTCCGGCGGCTGGGGCGCTGCCCCAG
>CAYUIN010000717.1:0-1600 GCA_964444695.1 uncultured Desulfocurvus sp. | reverse complement strand
TCGCGCGACGTGCGCTTCGTGGACAACCGCTACCAGAAGTCCGCCGTGACGCTGACCGCCACCTACACCCAGACCAGCCGCAACGTGCGCTTCAACGTGCGCCTGCTGCACGCGCCCACGGGCGAGGTCCTGGCCATGGCGGCCGCCACCGTGCCCATCACGCGCGAGACGGCGGAGCTGCTGGACGAGCAGGCCCGGGCCGAGGCCGCCCGCGTCCGCCCCAGCGTGGACACGGCGTATTCCATGCGCACCGCCGCGCGGGCCGTGGGCATCTCCCAGTGGTCCATGCCCCAGGCCTCCCTGCCCGCAACCGCGCGGACCAAGGGCCCCACGGTCCTGGACTTCACGGAATAGCCGCCGCCGCGCGGGACGCAAAAAAGGCCGGGGCGCTCGCGCGCTCCGGCCTTTTTGATTGCGTTTCGTCGCCGGGCCTAGTGGGTCTGGCCGTTGGCGCCTTCCTTCATCAGCGTCCCGGCGATGGGGCAGGGCTCGGCGCCCTTGCCGCTGAAGATGCGCTCGGGGTCCGCGCAGACCAGGGCGTGGGACAGGACCTCGTCCATGTTCTCCACCTCGGTGATCGTGAGGTCGCGCAGGATGGCCGCCGGGACGTCCTTGAGGTCCTTGGCGTTCTCCTTGGGGATCAGCACCCGCTTGATCAGGCCCCGGTGCGCGGCGAGCAGCTTCTCGCGCAGGCCGCCGATGGGCAGCACGCGCCCGCGCAGGGTGATCTCGCCGGTCATGGCCAGCTCGTTGTCCACGGGCAGGTTGAGCAGCGCCGAGGCCAGCGTCGTGGCCAGGGTGATGCCCGCGCTGGGGCCGTCCTTGGGGATGGCGCCCTCGGGCACGTGGATGTGGATGTCGATCTCCTTGTGGAAGTCGCGCTTGAGGCCGAAGAGGTCCGAGCGGGAGCGGATGTAGGACAGGGCCGCCTTGGCAGATTCCTGCATCACCTCGCCCAGCTTGCCGGTGATCTCCACCTTGCCCGAGCCGGGCATCAGCGCGGTCTCCACCAGCAGCAGTTCGCCGCCCAGCTCCGTGTAGGCCAGGCCGGTGGTCACGCCCACCTGCGGGGCGTCCTCCTTCTCGCCGTAGCTGTGGCGCGGGACGCCCAGCAGTGCGGGAAGCTGCTGCTTGGTGACCTTCAGCGACTTCTCCAGGTCGCCCTCCTCCACCAGCTTCATGGCCGACTTGCGGCACACGGCGGCGACCTCGCGCTCGAGGTTGCGCACGCCCGCCTCGCGGGTGTAGCGGCGGATGATCTCCGTCAGGGCGTTGTCGGAGATGGACAGGTTGTCCGGGCCGATGCCGTGTTCCTTGATCTGCTTGGGCACCAGGAACTGCTTGGCGATCTGCATCTTCTCGTTTTCCAGGTAGCCGGGGAGCTTGATGATCTCCATGCGGTCCTGAAGGGGCAGCGGGATGGAATGCAGGCTGTTGGCCGTGGTGATGAAGAACACCTTGGACAGGTCGTAGTCCATGTCCAGGTAGTGGTCGTTGAAGGTGTAGTTCTGCTCGGGGTCCAGGACCTCCAAGAGCGCCGCCGACGGGTCGCCCCTGAAGTCCATGGACATCTTGTCCACTTCGTCCAGGCAGAACACGG
>CAYUIN010000716.1:0-1601 GCA_964444695.1 uncultured Desulfocurvus sp. | reverse complement strand
GTGATGCCTGAGATTCGGCCGGCTTGGCCGAGGGTCAGGGGTTTGATCTTCGTCAGCTTTTCCACGGCTTCGCGGGTCAGGCCGCTGACCTTCGTGTAGTCCAGGTCTGGGGGCAGGGCGGTGGTGTCCAGGGAGGTGGCGCGGGCGGCCAGGGACTGTTGGCGGGTCAGGTAGCCTTCGTATTTGAGGATCGTCTCCACCTCGCGCAGGGCGTCGGGGCGGGTTTCGGGGATCGCGGGGTGGAACTCGGCCAGGTCCTCGATCCTGAGCGCCGGTTGGCGCAACAGGTCCGACAGCGGCACCGCCTTGCCGGGAACGGCCGCGCCGATGCGCTCCAGACGCTCGCGCGTCGGGGCGTCCGGGCGGACCGTGATGGAGCGCAGGGCGTCCAGCAGCTCGTCCTGGGCCCGCATCTTCGCCTCGTGCGCCGCCCAGTGGGCGTCGTCCACAAGGCCCAGGGCCCGGCCCTTTTCCGTCAGGCGGGCGTCGGCATTGTCCTCGCGCAGCAACAGCCGATGCTCCGCGCGCGAGGTGAACATCCGGTACGGCTCCTCCGTGCCCTTGGTCACCAGATCGTCCACCAGCACGGCCATGTACGCCTCGTCCCGGCCCGGCAGGAACGGCGCTTCGCCCGCCAGGGCGCAGTGCGCGTTCAGCGCCGCCCACAGACCCTGGGCGGCGGCCTCCTCGTAGCCGGAGGTGCCGTTGATCTGCCCGGCCAGGTACAGCCCGGGCAGGACCTTGGTCCGCAGCGTCGGGTCCAGCTGCGTGGGGAAGCTGAAATCGTACTCGATGGCGTAGCCGGGGCGCACGATCTGCGCCCGCTCCAGGCCCGGGACCGTGGCCAGCATGGCCTTCTGCACGTCCAGCGGCAGGCTGGTGGGGATGCCGATGGGGTAGACCTCCGGGCTCGTCAGGCCCTCGGGCTCCACGAAAATCTGATGCCGCCCCTTCTCCGGGAAGCGCGCCACCTTGTCCTCGATGGACGGACAGTAGCGCGCGCCCACGCCCTTGATCACCCCGCTGAACATCGGCGAACGGTCGAACCCGGCGCGGATGGCCTCGTGCGTGCGCTCGTTGGTCCAGGTGACGAAGCAGGGCACCTGCCGCAGCGGCGAAAAGGGCGTGTGGAAGCTGAAGGGCTTGGGCGGGTCGTCGCCGGGCTGGACCTCCATGGACTGGAAATCCACGCTGGCGGCCAGCAGGCGCGGGGTGGTGCCCGTCTTCAACCGCCCCAGGTCCAGGCCCAGGGCGCGCAGGCTCTCGGACAGGCCCCGCGAGGCCGGGTCGCCCAGGCGCCCGCCGCTGAAGTTGCGCTCGCCGATGTGGATCAGCCCGGACAGGAACGTCCCGGTGGTCACGATCACCAAACGCGCCGCGAACCGCTCGCCCAGCGCCGTGCGCACCCCCGCGCAGCGCCCGTCCTCCACCAGGATATCCTCGGCCATGTCCTGGAAGACCCACAGCGCGTCCTGCGCGAAGACGTCCTCCTGCACCGCCGCCAGATACGCCGCGCGGTCGATCTGCGCGCGCGAGGCGCGCACCGCCGGGCCCTTGCTGGTGTTCAGCGTGCGGAACTGGATCCCCGCCCGGTCGGCCCA
>CAYUIN010000715.1:0-1611 GCA_964444695.1 uncultured Desulfocurvus sp. | reverse complement strand
GGTCCGTGATCCAGGGGTCCAGGTGGTAGCGCACGGCGTCCCAGGCCATGACCACCTCGTTCAGCGCCCGGCCCCACGGGCCCCGGGCCCAGTCCGGCCCGGCCGCGTCCCGGCCCTCGGGCAGCGTGGCGTCCGCGCCCTCGGTGGCCCGCGCCGGGGCCACGGCGGTGGTCGGGTCCACGCGCACCCAGCCCCGCCCGGGCAGCAGGGCCTCGCACCAGGCGTGGGCGTCGGCCTGGCGCACGGTGAGGAAGCCGCCCAGCGGATTGGCCTCGCCGCCCTGGTAGCCCACCACCAGCCGCGAGGGTACCCCGGCGGCGCGCAGCAGCAGGGCCGTGGCCGAGGCGTAGTGCCCGCAGTAGCCCCGGCGGGTGCCGAACAAAAAGCCGTCCGTGGGATCGCCGGAAACCGGGGGCGGGTCGGCGTCGTAGACGTAGCCGCCGGTGCGGAGCAGGGCCAGGGCCGCCGCCACGGCCTCTTCCGGGCCCAGGCCCCGCGCGGCCCAGGAGCGGCCCAGGGCCATGGTCCTGGGGGCGACGCCGTCGGGCACGGCGAGGGCCCAGGAGTCCGAGGGCAGGGGCGGGCCGGTGTTGCGCTCCACGGCGGAGCGCAGGGAGAAGGTCCGGCGCGTGGCCACCCGCCCGCGCAGCATCAGGCTGAGGTCCGAGGTCAGCAGCAGCTCGCCCGGGGCGTCCACCGGGGCGTCGAAGGAGAAGACCCAGGGCCGCCAGTGCGGCTCCATGGTCAGGGTGTAGTCCACGGTCTCGCGGGCCAGGACCGGGGTCGTGCGCAGCGAGCTCTGGACCCTGGGCCGCCAGGTGCGGCCGTCGAAGTTCCAGAGCACCACCCCGCGCCAGTAGCGCTGGCCGGGCGGCGGCACCGGGCCCCGGAACGAGGCCCGGAAGGCCGGGTCGGTGTTGCGGGTCAGGGCCGTGAGGTCGCCGGGGGAGAGGGTTTCGGAAAAGCCGGTGGTCCGGGCCAGGCCGAAACGCCAGGACAGGCCGCCGTCCGCCCGGGGGAAGAGCAGGAACAGCACCGCCGCCAGGGGCAGGGCCCGGAGCATGATGCCCCCGGCCGCGGCCAGGGCCTCGCGGCGGCCCAGGGGCGCGTTGAGCCGGGCCATGGCCGCCGTGGACGCCAGGACCACGAGCAGGACGTAGACCGCCATCTCCAGGGTGATGGTGTCCAGGAGCTTGGTGACCACCAGGAAGTGGGCCATGAACAGGCCCGACATGCGGTTGCGGTGCGAGGTCAGCTCCAGGGCCTTGACCCCCATGAGCACGGCCAGGGCGGCCGAGGCGAAGCCCAGGCGCCACAGATCGAAGGGAAAATAGCCGCTGGCCGCCCCGCCCAGGCCCACGGCCAGCAGGCCCAGCCGCAGCCAGGACGGCGGCGGCCGCAGCCCCAGGGCGTCCGCGGCCAGGGCCCAGCCCCACAGGCCCAGGCACCACAGGGTGATCCAGGCGGGCAGGTCCAGGACGTGCGGCGCCAGGGCCAGGGCGAAGACCCCGAGCACCACCGGGAGGTGGCTGGAACGGGGCTCAGTCATGCCCGCCTCCAGGCAGGCCGAACAGGGCCAGGGCGGCCAGGGCCCGGCGGCGGTGCGCCAGG
>CAYUIN010000714.1:0-1617 GCA_964444695.1 uncultured Desulfocurvus sp. | reverse complement strand
GCCCTGGACGTGTCCATCCAGGCCCAGATCCTGAACCTGCTCATGGACGCCCAGGACAAGCGCGGCCTGACCTACCTGTTCATCAGCCACGACCTGTCCGTGGTGCGGCACATCTCCACCCGCGTGGCGGTGATGTACCTCGGCACGCTGTGCGAAGTCGCGCCCACGGACCCGCTGTTCGACGCCCCGCTGCACCCGTACACCCAGGCCCTGCTCTCGGCGATTCCCCGCCTGGGCGGCGACGCGGGCGAGCACATCCGCCTCTCCGGCGACGTGCCCACTCCCATCCAACTGCCCCCGGGCTGCGTATTCCACGGCCGCTGCCGCTATGCGGACCAGCGCTGCAGGAGCGAAGTCCCCGCCCTGCGCGAGCCCGCGCCGGGCCGCTTCGTGGCCTGCCACGCAGTCGAGGAGGGGCGCATCTAGCGCGACCATGACCTCCACGGACTGCATACGACCCTGGTACGTCTACCTGCTGACCTGCGCCGACGACACGCTGTATTGCGGCGTGACCACGGACCTGGCCCGCCGCCTGGCGGAGCACAACTCCGGCAGCGGGGCCAAGTACACCCGCAGCCGCCGCCCCGTGTGCCTGGCCGCCTGCGCCTCCTTCGCGGACCAGGGCTCCGCCCTGCGCGCCGAGGCCGCCGTCAAGCGCCGCCCCAAGGACCGCAAGCTGGCCTACCTGCGCTCCCTGGCCCAACCGGCGGACGACTCGCTGCTCGGCTTCTCCCGCTGCCCCGGGCAGAGCCCGGCCCCGGCCGAGCATCCCTGCCTGCCCGACTCCCCGCGCAAGATCATGCACGACCTGGAGCAGTACCAGGGCAAGATCAGCAAGGAGGAGATCGGCGAGCTGCCCCTGGGCAACTGGCGCGGCGAGACGGTGCTGATCACCGACGAACCGGCGGCCCAGGCCGCCGTGGCCGCCATGCGCCGCGAGAAGGTCCTGGGCTTCGACACCGAGAGCCGCCCCGCCTTCCGCAAGGGCAAGTACTACCTGCCCTCGCTGATCCAGGTCGCCACCTTCGAGACGGTGTACATCTTCCTGCTGGGCAAGTTCCCCTTCCCGGACTGCCTGAAGACCGTGTTCGAGGACCCGAACATCATCAAGTCCGGCGTGGCCGTGCGCGACGACGTCAAGGACCTGATGAAGGTCTCCCACTTCGAGCCGCGCGGGTTCATCGACCTGGGCGTCGTGGCCCTGAACCTGAAGCTCGACACCCACGGCCTGCGCAACCTCGCGGCCAAGTTCCTGGGCATCCGCATCTCCAAGTCCGCCCGCTGCACCAACTGGGCGAACCCGCGCCTGACCCCGGCGCAGATCAACTACGCGGCCACCGACGCCTGGATCAGCCGCGAGCTGTTCCTGGCCATGGACCGCGAGGGCCTCATCGACCCCGCGACCGACCTGGAGAACGGCAACGGCGCCCCGGAGCGCAAGCAGGCCTCCAAGTCCCGGGCCCGCATCCGCCGGGGCAAGCGCCGCCCCGCATCCGCCGACTCCGACTCCGACTCCGTACCCTCCGAATAGGGCCCGCGCGGCCGCAAGCCGCAATCTGAACCCGCCCCCGCCCCGCGCATTGCGGGCGGAACCTGCGGTGCCCTCCGAACCAAGGC
>CAYUIN010000713.1:0-1620 GCA_964444695.1 uncultured Desulfocurvus sp. | reverse complement strand
GGATTATTCCCTTGAGCGGGGTCTGGGGCAGCGCCCCAGCCGCCGGAGGCATTCCTGCGCCGACCTCGGCCTGGAGCGCGCCCTAGTACAGGTGGCAGGCGGTCCAGTGGTTGGGGCGGGTTTGTTGCCAGGCCGGGGTGGTGGTGGCGCAGATGGGCATGGCTTTGGGGCAGCGGGGGTGGAAGGGGCAGCCCGGGGGCGGGTCGATGGGGCTGGGCGGGTCTCCGGCCAGTCGCAGGGCCAGGCCCGGGTGTGTGGGGTCCGGCACGGGGACGGCCTGGAGCAGGGCCTGGGTGTAGGGGTGCAGGGGGTGTGCGAAGAGGTCCTGGCTGGGGGCCAGTTCCATGAGTCGGCCCAGGTACATGACGGCGACGCGGTCGGCGACGTGTCCGACCACGGCGAGGTCGTGCGAGATGAAGACGTAGGTCAGCCCGAAGTCGCGTTGCAGTTCGCGCAGCAGGTTGAGGACCTGGGCCTGGATGGAGACGTCCAGTGCGGAGACGGGTTCGTCGCAGACCACGCATTTGGGGTTCAGCGCCAGGGCGCGGGCGATGGCCACGCGTTGTCGTTGTCCGCCGGAGAATTCGTGCGGGTAGCGGGAGGCGAGTTCGGGCCGCAGGCCCACGCGGTCCATGAGTTCGGCCAGTCGGGCCTGTTGCGCGGCGCGGGATTCGCCGTGGATGGCCAGGGGTTCGGTGATGGTCCCGCCGATGGTCTTGCGCGGGTTGAGGGAGGAGAACGGGTCCTGGAAGATCATCTGCACGAGGGTCGGGTAGCGGCGCAGGAAGTCTTGGGGCGCGGTGCGCAGGTCTTGGCCGTCGACGGAGATGGAGCCTTTGCTGGGCTGTTCCAGGCGCAGCAGCAGGCGGGCGAGGGTGGATTTGCCGCAGCCGGACTCGCCCACGAGGCCGAGGGTTTCGCCCTGGGCCACGTCCAGGCTGACGCCGTCCAGGGCGCGGACGGAGGCGGTCTGTGCGCCGAGCAGTCCGGAGCGCACGGGGTAGTGTTTGGCGACGTCGCGGGTTTGGATGAAGGGTGTGATGGGCGTGGCTCCTGCGCTGGTTTCGCCTGCGGGCCCGTGCCGGGTCAGGCGTTTTCCTGGTCGCGTTTGAAGTATTCGTGTTCGAGGATGACCACGGGCAGGGCGAACAGGACGTAGGGCAGGAAGTCCAGGGCGGCCTGGAACAGGCCCGCGTCGCCGCCCGCGAAGCCGGGCATGCCGAGCAGTTCGCCGTAGTTCTTGAGCAGGACGTAGAACCCGCCGAGGACGAAGGTGCAGTTGAAGGTGATGCGCCAGCCCTTGCGGGAGAGCCGGACGATCCGTTTGCGGAAGCCCAGTTCCACGGCGCCTGCCAGGCACAGGCTGAGCAGCACGACGTTCGCCACGCCGACGACCATCAGGAACGGATGCGGCATGGAGACCACGAGCATCACGTCCAGGCTCATGTGCGACAGCCACAAAAACCCGAGCAAAATGGCGAACAGTTTCATGCACCCTCCAAGGTTTCCAGCCCTGTACCACCCCCGCCCCCGCCCCGCCACCCCCCAAAGAGCGGTTTTTGGGGGAAGGAGGGGGAGAGGGTCCGGGAGAGGGGGAGGAAACCCCCTTTTTCCAGCGGT
>CAYUIN010000712.1:0-1623 GCA_964444695.1 uncultured Desulfocurvus sp. | reverse complement strand
GTTCCGGCGCGGGAACGGCGCCGCCCGGCGGCCGGACGCACGAAGCCCGGCCCGCGCCAGGTCGCCTGAGCCCCGCCTGCCGGGGGGAGGCGACCAGGACGGCGCGGGCCGGGCCGGAGCGGGCGGCGTCCTTTGCCCGCCCCCGCGCCAGGCGCAGGGGGGACCGGCTCCCCCCCGCGCGCAAAGCCCGTCTACGGGTGGTTCACGAACTTGTTCCCGGTGTGCTCCGAGCCCGAATGGCAGGGCGTGCAGTCCTGCCTGCCCTTGAGGATCGGGGACTGCTTGTCCTTGCCGTGGCATTCGCCGCAGGCCTTGATGGATTCCGGCTCGGCCAGCAGCGGGGCGAACCGCCCGTCCACCTTGGCGTTGATGATCTCGATGGCCTTGCGGGCCACGTCGGCGGTGATCCGGGAGCAGCGCTCGGAGCGGGTCTTGGACCCGGCGGGGATGCCCGTGGCGAAGCTCCAGGAGGAGACCGAGACGTGGCACAGCACGGACCCGGCGACGTGGGTCGGGATCTCGCCCTTGACGCCCAGGGCGTCCTCACCGGGATCGTAGATGGGGAAGGCGGTCCGCTCGTACCAGCGGAACAGCTCGGTGACCATCGGGTCGCGCTCCTTGCGGCCCCAGAACAGGGCCATGGCCGAGGCCGCGCCCAGCAGCGCGCCGCAGATGGTCCCCCAGTCGGAGATGCCGCTCTTGCCGACCTCCATCATCTGGAACGGGAACTGGTTGTACGGGGCGCCGTGCTTCATGCCCATCAGCCCGACGATGCTGTAGAAGGTGCCGTAGCAGCAGCCGTAGCCCTTGTTCCAGTAGCCCGCGTAGGCGTAGGGCGCGCTCTCGTCGGGGTCGAGCTTGTGGGCGGTCCAGACGGGTTCGGCCTGCATCTCGGGCATGGCCGCCGCAAGGGGCCTCAGCCCGACGAACCCGCCGACCATGGCGCCGCCCATGGCGCAGAGCAGATTCCTCCGGGTAATGCATGTCATGACGTGCTCCTCTTCGTGTTGGTGTCTTCAGGGGGCGAGGCCGCTCCCGGCCTCCTGCCCGAAAGACAAGGCAAGGGTTGTGCCACCTCGCCAACACGCCGACATGATGGAGCTTTTTATTCAAAGCCGGGAAACGGGCCCGAAACGACCCGGAAACGTTCTGCCTGCGGAACGCCCCTGCCCGCCCCGTGTTCCCGCGCGGGAACACGCCCCCCTGGCGCGGGCCGGACGGGCGGGAGCGCAAAAAGCAAGGGGCGCCCCCGGGAGATTCCGGGGGCGCCCCTTGGCCATGCGGCCGTGCGCGCAACGTCCGGCGCGGGAACGCCGCTAGAGGATCATCACCAGCGGCACGACCACCGGGTCGCGGTCCAGCACGCGGCGGAAGAAGCGACGCAGCGAGGAGCGGATGCGCTCCTTGAGCTTGCTGGTCTCGCCGGGGCGGATGTTCTCGAAGATGTCCAGGATGATGCATTTGGCGTCGTCCAGCACGTGGCTGTAGCGCTGCTCGAACACGAAGCCCTTGGAGGCCAGGTCCGGGCCGACGAGGATCTCGCCGGTCTCGCGGTCCACCACCAGGGTCACGATGACCATGCCCTCGCCGCCCAGGAGCTGGCGTTCCTTGAGCACCGTCTGG
>CAYUIN010000711.1:0-1631 GCA_964444695.1 uncultured Desulfocurvus sp. | reverse complement strand
CGCGCTCGGCGCGCATGCGGCCGAAGATGGCCTTCTCGTTCTCGGCGGGCAGGTCGGTGCGCTTGATGCGCACGTCCACCACCTCGATGCCGAACTCGCGGATCATCTGCGAGGACTTCTCCGTGACCTGGGCCATGATCTCCTGGCGCTTCTGGTTGACCACCTCGATGAGGGTGTAGTTGCCCAGGGCGGCGCGCAGCTGGGAATAGATGATGTCGTCCAGGCGGGCGATGGCTCCGGACTCGGAACGCACCGTGCGGTAGAACTGCAGCGGGTCCACGATGCGCCACTTGGTGTAGTTGTCCACGATCATCGTCTTCTTGTCCTCGGTCAGGATCTCGGCGGGCTTGGCGTCGTAGTCCCTGATGCGGGCGTCGAAGTGGATGGCCTTCTGGATGAAGGGCTTCTTGAAGTGCAGGCCCGGGCCGAAGGCGTCGCCCACGGGCTTGCCCAGCTCGACCACGATGGCCGTTTCGGTCTGGTCCACGATGAACACGCTCTGCAGCAGGCCGAAGAACGCGATCACCACCAGGGTGACGATGACGGGTGTCCGTTTCCTGGTCATTGCTGCGTCCCTCCCTTGGCGTCGGCCTTGGGCTGGCGGTCCAGCGGCAGGTAGGGCAGCACGCCCCGCGCCTTGTCCGAGATGATGATCTTCTCCAGGTCCGGGTTGGACAGGATGCGTTCCATGGCCTCCAGGTAGAGCCGCCGCCTGGTCACGTCCCTGGCCTTGTTGTATTCGCCCAGCAGGGCCGTGAAGCGGTCGGCCTCGCCCTGGGCGCGGCGGATACCGGCCTCCTTGTAGGCCTCGGCCTGGTTTATCATGGCCGCGGCCTCGCCCCGAGCCTTGGGCAACAGATCGTTGCGGTAGGCGTCGGCCTCGTTGATGAAGCGGCTCTTGTCCTCGCGGGCGCTGGCCACGTCCTTGAAGGCGTCGATGACCTCCTTGGGCGGATGCACGTCCTGCAACTGCACGGCCACCACCTGCAGGCCCGACTCGTAGTTGTCCAGGATCTGCTGCATGAGGTCGCGGCAGGCGTTCTGGATCTCCAGCTTGTCCGTGGTCAGCACGGAGTCGATGTTGTTCTTGCCCACCACCTCGCGCATGGCCGCCTCGGCCGCGGCCGTGACCGTCTTGGACTGGTCGGCCACCTTGAAGAGGTAGTCCACGGGATCCTTGATGAGGTATTGGACGATGAACTGCACGTCCACGATGTTCTCGTCGCCCGTGAGCATGAGCGATTCCTCGGGCACGATGCGCACCTGGCCCGGCGTGGACTGCATGCTGGAGCCGCCGATGGTGCGGAAGCCGATCTCCTCGCGCCGGATGATGGTCACTTTGGGCGTCTCCACCCGCTCCACGGGGAAGGGCAGGTGGTAGTGGATGCCCGAGGTGGTCTGCTCGCTGAACTTGCCGAAGCGCAGCACCACGCCCACCTCGTCGGGCTCCACGATGTACACGCCCGAGAGCAGCCAGAAGGCGACCACGGCCAGGGCCAGGAACTGCCAGGCCGGGAACCGGAAACGCTTGAAGCGCTCCAGGTCCAGGTTGAAGTCGCCCAGGTTGGGGCCGCCTCCGCCGCCGCCCGGTTGTCGCCGTCGCCGCGGTAGAGCGCCAGCAGGCTTGCGGC
>CAYUIN010000710.1:0-1631 GCA_964444695.1 uncultured Desulfocurvus sp. | reverse complement strand
GCAGGAAGTTCAAGCATAACCTGGCCACGTGGCCAAGTTATGCTTAACGGCACAGGACTGGTGCAGAGAGTGTACAGATTCGGAGGTGCGTTGCTCAGCCGATCTTCATCACCGAGCTTACGATGTAGTCGGCGTCGTGCTCACCCGGGAATTCGATGTCTCCTGCTCTGCTCAAGGCTATCCGAGCGGCGTCTCCGTCGCAGGTTGCTTGAACATCCGAAATCACGGTGCTGCGGTAGCCGATGCGGTCGATGCCCACCCGATAGGTTCCGAGCGCTTCGCCTTGAGAGGGGCCGACGTCATCCGGCACGTCCGCGCATTGATCGGTTACAACGAGCTGGAAAAAGTCGGAACCGTTGAGCTCCTCCGCCAGTTCAGCAACCTTTTCGGAGCTGAGACCTTCGTGAGATTGTCCGTCGGTCAGGATGTCGCCGACGTTGCCGTCAAACGGTCGAACGGTGCGCTCTTCCAGTGCGACTTCCAGCAGGCGAAGGCCCGCAAGAATGGCGTCGAACTGCATTTTAGAAATCTTCATGGGAGGTCCTGTGTTTGTTGAGCTGTGCCCTAAGCCAGGTGTAGCGAATTCACACTGCGCTCCTCAGTCCTTGAAGAGACGCAGGCCTGCCCAAGCACGAACTCGCTCTCGACCTTCAGCAGAGGCGCATGCTGCAACCAGGTCCGTGTCACCAAATTCGGCCCGGCCTTTGGAGAGCCAGGCCACTGCTTCAGCGCGCGGCACTGGCAAAACGCTGAAATCGATCATTGCATTGGCCATGGCCTGCGCGTAGGTCAAAGGGGCCCGGTCGGCGAGCTTCTGCCAGAGGGCGTAGACGCGGCTGAAGTGCTTGTCGGTGAATTTCACGTACGACAGCTCTTGACCGTGTTCGCTTACAGGAGCCGCAACACCGAAGTACACCGGCAAATCGGGGCTCACGGTGAGCTTCAGACTCTCGGTTTCAAGGTGGCCCTGGGCTTCGCGGAGCCAGGAGAGCAGTTCCCAAGGGTCATCGCCCATGGTCTTGGTGCACTCGGCCATCAGCATCTCGAAGTCCTCGGGGACGCTGTTGATGGCCGCGGCTACCCTCTTCAGCTCGAACCCGTGCCATTCAGAGCTGTAAGTCTCCAGCACATGAAAGCTGCCTTCCTTCCAGAACCCGTGCAGTAGCATCTCCGACAGCAAGGTCCCCACGTAGCACAGCAGGTATGCCATCACCGCGTCAGGCGGGCCTCGGCGCATATCGGTGCCATGCCTCAGGCGCAGGACAAGCCGACCTTGCGGCGTGCTCTCCAGGATCTCGATCATGTCGGCAAACTCGCAGGGCTCATCCGTCGCGTTCTCGAAATCGTCCAGCAACGCCCAGCATCCGCTCGGATGCGAGACCCAGCAGCGCCCCGCGTCAAAAGCGACCACGACATCAGATGTGTCGCTTGATCGCCACGGCCAAGGCCACCCGTTTCGTGCGGGTATCTCCCCGAATTCGGCGAACACGGCCCGCAACCTTTCGTCGAATGCCGCCCGGTCAGTGACACCCGCAAAGCGGAGGGCCATCGCGTCTGGAAACGCGTCGTGGCCGATGCTGCCCAGGTAGGTCGCTTCAAGGCCGCGGCCCGCGTAAAAATCACAACGTGTT
>CAYUIN010000709.1:0-1633 GCA_964444695.1 uncultured Desulfocurvus sp. | reverse complement strand
TCGCGGGCGAGGACTGGACCGTGCCCAGCGACGGCTGGGAGCAAACCGCGCTGTGCATGTTCGCCGGCGACTGGGAAGCCTGCAAGATGCAGGTCCAGAGCGTGTACGACGCCATCGAGCGCCTGAAGCCCAAGCGCGTGATCGGCACCGAGTGCGGCCACGCCCACCGCGCCTCCGTCATCGAGGGCCCGTACTGGGCCGGGCGCGCCGACGGCAAGCCCCCGGCGCCCTACATCCACTACGTGGAATGGGTGGCCGAGGCCCTGCGCACCGGCAAGCTGAAGATCGACCCGACCAAGCGCATCAAGGAGCCCGTGACCCTGCAGGATTCCTGCAACTACGTGCGCAACTACGGCCTGGCCGAGGTCACCCGCGAGATCCTGAGCTACATCGTGGAGCCCGGGTATTTCATCGAAATGGAAGCCAATAAGGAATACAACTATTGTTGCGGCGGAGGCGGCGGCTTCAACGGCGTCGGCCTGTACCGTCCGCAGCGCAACAAGGCGCTCAAGACCAAGCGCGACCAGATCCTGGCCACCGGTGCCAAGCTGGTCATCGCCCCGTGTCACAACTGCTGGGACGCCATCCGCGACCTCGAAGAGGAGTTCGAGATCGGCATCCGCTGGTCCTTCTTGAAGCCGCTGCTGCTCAAGATGGTCGTGGTGCCCGATCACCTGAAGCCCGAGGAATAGCGGGAAAGGAACCGACGGACCGGGCGGGGGACGTGAAGCCCCCGCCCTCACCCAACCAAATCGAGGTGGGATATGTTTAAGAAGATTCTGTTCGCGACTTCCGGCTCCCCCGCCAGCGACGACGCCGCCCGCGTGGCATTCGACCTGGCGGCCCGGTACGGCGCGGAGCTGGAGCTCCTGCACGTCACCGGCGTGCCCACCAGGGCCTACAGCCAGGTCGTCAAGGACGTGCGCACCGGCGAAGAGGTCAGCATCGACGAGAACTACCTCTCGTGCATCGGCGACGAGCTGAAGAGCTACTACGAGAAGCAGCTCTCCGCCTGCCCCGCGCCCTGCACCACGACCATCGTCACCGGCTACCCGCACCGCGAGATCCTGCGCGTGGCCCGCAAAAGCGAGTCCGACCTGATCATCATGGGCGCCAGCACCAAGGGCGAGGCGGGCAAGTTCTACCGCCGCGGCATGGCGGGCAGCACCCTGCAACGCGTGGCCAAGGCCGCCCGCTGCCCCGTGCTCTCCGTGCACCGGCCCCACGCCTCCTACTGGGGCGGCATCGGCTCCGTGGTCTTCGCCACGGACTTCTCGAAGCCCGCCGACGCCGCCTTCTCCTTCGCCACCAAGGTGGCCAAGGAAATGGACGCCGAGCTGTACCTGTTCCACACCCTGGACATCGAGCGCGGCGGTATGGGCCGCGACATGGACCAGGACGAGATCGAGACCCGCATCATGGACGCCCGCAAGAAGATGCACGGCAAGTACGCCTCGCAGATTCCGGCGGACTTCAAGAAGTGGGACATCGAGGTCTGGGAAGGCACGCCCTACGTGGAAATCGTCAAGTTCGCCCGCGAGAAGCTGGCGGACCTCATCGTGGTCGCGCATCACGCCAGCGACCCCGACATGGAGGCCGCGCGCATCGGCAGCACCATGGAGCAGGTCATCCT
>CAYUIN010000708.1:0-1648 GCA_964444695.1 uncultured Desulfocurvus sp. | reverse complement strand
CATGGGCATCACGGCCACGCACATCAGCGTGTCCTCGTCGCGCAGGCCCCGGCTGTTGCGGTAGGCGATGGCCGTGGCGCTGAACAGCGAGGCCGTGACGTCGCGGTAGGCGTCGGGCACGCTGTGGGGATGCACGTTCAGCTCCGAACGGAACTGCCCGGCGAAGGACTGGCCCACGCTGTCCTCGCCCACGGCGCTGGAGCGCACGGCCAGGCGCAGGCCCGGCCCGTGCTCGCGCCGCAGCTCGGCCACGGCGTCGCGGATGGCGTCCTGTAGCTCGGCGGGCAGCGGCGCGCCCATGATCAGGGTCTGCAACGAGGAGCTCAGGGCGTAGAGCTGGTCCAGCCCGCGCCCGCCCACGGCCTGGGCCCGGCGCAGGATCTCCTGGCGCAGGCCGTCCTGGTCCAGGAAGCGGGCGCAGGCCCCTGCCGTGAGCACGAAACCGCCCGGTGTGCGCACCCCGGGCACGCGGGACAGCTCGCCGAGCATGGCGGCCTTGCCCCCGGCCCAGGGGGCGTCCCCGGCGCGCAGGTCCGCCAGGCGGACCACGTCCGGCATGGCCCTGGGCGGGGCGGCCGGGGCGATGGCGTGCTCGATGCCCCGGCTGATGACGGCGAAACGTTCGGACAGGGCGGCGTATTTGCCCGGGGCGATGCGCCCCAGGGCGCTGATGATGCGGTAGACGTCCGTGGCCGCGCCGGTGCAGACCCCGCGCACGAATTCCATGCCGAACGGCCGCTCGCCGGACAGGGCCTCTTCCATGGCGGCCATGGTCTCCAGGGCGCGGTTGTTGGCTTCCAGGAGCATCCGGAAGCTCAGGCAGCGCTCCTGATGGCGGCGCAACAGCTCGGCGTCGCGCGCCGCGCGGTCGGACGAGAACCAGCCGCGCAGACCGCGCAACAACCGACCCAGACCGGTTCCGGTCATGGCCGCCTCAGTCCTCGCGCCGCGTCAGGCGGCCGCGGTTGTAGGCGTCCTGAATGCGGAACAGCAGTTCGTTGACCGGCACGGGCTTGAGTAGATAGTCGGCCGCGCCCAGCTCCAGGCCCTTGCGCGCGGCCTCCACGCTGGCGTGGCCCGTGAGCAGCAGGACCTCGGCCCGGTGGCCGATGGACCGCAGGCGGCGCAGGGTCTCGATGCCGTCCATGTCCGGCATGCGCACGTCCAGGACGATGACGTCGAAGTCCCCTTCCGCGGCCAGGCGCAGGGCCTCGGCCCCGCCCCGGGCGACGGTCAGTTCCACGTTGCGCCGGGCCAGACGCTTGGTCATGATGTCGAGGTAATCGTGCTCGTCGTCCACGAGCAGCACACGCAGGCGCGACATGTCCTCCTCCGGTTCCGGTTGCGGCCAAGGGGGAGCCTGGGCCGGGCATGGCGCATTGGGCAACGCGGCCCGCCCAGGCCCTATGGAGCAAGATGCGTTCCAACAAACGGCACGATCGGTATCGTACCAGTTTGAAATAACTTATTTAAATCACGCAATACCGCGCCGCGTCGCGTGGCGCGGATTGCGCGATGCGCCGGACGGGCACGACGGGTGAGGCGGACGAGGCGGACGAGGGGGGAGGGCGACTGGGGCGGGCAGGAGTGCCCGGCGTGAGGATGTTTGCCTCCGGCGGCTCAAGGGCTTGGGCCCTTGAGAATCCCG
>CAYUIN010000707.1:0-1651 GCA_964444695.1 uncultured Desulfocurvus sp. | reverse complement strand
ACCGCGCCGGTGCCGTAGCCCATGAGCACGAAGTTGGCGATCCAGATGGGCATCTTCTTGCCGGTGACGGGGTTCACGCAGTACGAGCCGGTGAACACGCCCTCCTTCTCCAGGTCCTCGGCCCCGCGCACGATGCGGTCCATATTGCTGACCTTGTGCACGAACTCCTGGATCTCGGCGGCCCGGTCCGGGTCGTCGCAGCGCGCCAGGAGCCTTTCGACCATCGGATGCTCGGCGGCCAGGCTCATGAAGGTCGCGCCGTAGAGCGTGTCGGGCCGGGTGGTGAACACGGCGATGCGCTCCTCGGTCCCGTCCACCTGGAATTCCAGCTCGGAGCCGTAGCTGCGGCCGATCCAGTTGCGCTGCATGGTCAGCACGCGCTCGGGCCAGCCGGGCATCTGGTCCAGGAAGTCCAGCAACTCGTCGGCGTAGGCCGTGATGCGGAAGAACCACTGCTCCAGCTGGCGCTGCTCCACCACGGAGTCGCAGCGCCAGCACAGGCCCTCTTCCACCTGCTCGTTGGCCAGCACGGTGTGGCAGTCCGGGCACCAGTTCACGGGCGAATTCTTGCGGTACACCAGGCCCTTTTCCAGCAGCTTCAGGAAGAAGGCCTGCTCCCATTTGTAGTAGCCGGGGTGGCAGGTGGCCAGCTCGCGGTCCCAGTCGTAGCTGTAGCCCAGCCTCTTGAGCTGCGCGCGCATGGTGGCGATGTTTTCGTAGGTCCACTTGGCGGGGTGCGTGCCGTGCTTCACGGCGGCGTTCTCCGCGGGCAGGCCGAAGGCGTCCCAGCCCATGGGATGCAGCACGTTGAAACCGGTCATGCGCTTGAAGCGCGCCACCACGTCGCCGATGGAATAGTTGCGCACGTGGCCCATGTGGATGCGGCCCGAGGGGTAGGGGAACATCTCTAGGACGTAGTACTTCTCACGGCCGGGATCGACCTCGACCTTGAAGAGCTTCTGCTCGTCCCAGATTTTCTGCCATTTGGTTTCGATGGACTCGGGGGTGTAACCGGTTGCGGTCATTGATGTTCCCTTACAGGCTGTTGAACAATGCGGGGAAAAGCCGGGCCAGGACCCGGCGCACTGGTTTGTCCTTGAGTTCTTCGGCTTTCTGCCTCACCTGGAGGTCGATGTCGAGCCGCCTGTCGAAAAAAACGTGGGAAAACGAAGCCATCCAGGCGTCCACGCTCTTTTCCACGGCGGCCCGGCCGTCCTCGCCGATCTGGATGAAGACCTTGCCGCTCTTGCGGTAGTGGCCCCAGAACTCCATGCCCCAGGCGGTGAGCCCCTCGCCCAGCGGCAGGCCCGTCACGGCGGCCACGGACTGCGCGTCCAGCCACCAGCCCTGCCAGCGCAGGTCCGACAGGGCGAAGGCCATCTCGCGGGGCCAGCGGGCCAGGTCGCGCCCGTCGGGCACGTCCCAGCGCAGCTCCACGGACTGCCCGCGCCGTTCGCGCCAGGCCCGGATGGTCGGGGCCGGGCCTTCGTAGCCGTGGCGGACGAACACGCGCGGGGCGCCCAGGGGGCACTGCCCGGGATCCTTAATGAACCCTAAGTTCACCATGTTCCACGGCCCTCGCAACGGCGTCCAGGATGCCGTTGACGAAGTTCTTGGAGTTGTCGTCGCCGTAGCGCTTGGCCAGCTCCAC
>CAYUIN010000706.1:0-1652 GCA_964444695.1 uncultured Desulfocurvus sp. | reverse complement strand
CCAGGCCCGGGAACACGCGGTCCCTGAGCCAGACGTTCCACAGCACGCGGGTCATCTCGTCGGACAGGCCCCCGGCGTTGGAGAACTGCTGGCGCAGCCGCAGGGGGAAGAGCACGGCGGTCAGCGGCTGCATGGGCGGGCCCTGGGGCTCGACGTAGACCTCGGGCGACCAGGCGCGGTTGACCATCTCGTCCACGTACAGGGTGGGCGTGTTGGCGAAGTCGCCCTCAACCGCGCAGGAGCACAGGGTCAGGGCGGCCAGCAGGGCCAGCAGGACGGCGGCCGGGCGTCGGGTCATGGGACGGTCCTCTCGGGCTTGGCGGTTGCCGCCGCGCACGCGCGGGCGGGCCGGGCGGAGTCCGGCGCCAGAGAGGTAGCAAGAGGCGTGCCTAAGCCGCCGCTACTGGATGACCTTGGTGGCCGGGGGCGAGGCGTGCATGCTTTCCAGCAGCTGCTCGCGGGACAGGATCAGGCTCTGGCGCAGCTCCAGGCGCTTTTGCGGGGACAGGCGGCGGAATTCGGGCTTGGCCGCGATGCGCGTCAGCTGGTCCATCTCGTCGATGATCCGCTGGGCCCGGGCGTGGTAGGCCGGGTCGCCCTGCCAGAGTTTTGACGCCGTGTCCGCCAGCTCGCGCAGCTCGGTGGCCATCTCCAGGAAGACCCCGGGGTCGATGCCCTCGGCCAGCTTGCGGGCCTCGCGCCATTGGCGCAGCTTGGCGGCGATCCTCTTGAACACGGCGCGCTCCTACATCCCCGCGCCGAGCCCGGGGAGCATGGACTGGGCCAGCCCGGCGAACATCCCGACCACCAGCGTCACCGTGACCACCATCGCGACCCCGGCCTTGGCCAGGGAGGTCTTGTGCACGCCGCGCAGGCCGTAGGTCGACAGGACCAGGAACCAGGCGGTGCTGACGTAGAACCCGGCGAAGGGCACCAGCAGCAGCAGCACGGGCAGCGAGGAGTAGGCCACGGCCCGCACCGTGCCCTGGAACCCGCCGGACACGGCGTTCAGCGGCGTGAGCAGCAGGTGCGTCAGCGCCGAGACGCCGAAGAGCACGATGGGCATCAGGATCGGCCAGGCCACCAGCACGAAGAGGTACATGGCCGTGAGCAGCGCGCCCGGGGAGAGGTTGGCCGCCTCCGGGGGCAGGTCCGCGCCCTGGGGCACCTGCACGCCGAACAGCGCCACCACCAGCGCCAGCTGGAGCATGGTGGTGATCATGTTCAGCAGCAGGAAGTACAGGGTCGGCCTGCCGTAGCCGCGATGCACGGGCATGGTCTCGAAGAACAGGCGCGGCGCGGTGACGGAGCGCTTGCAGGTCTGCAAAAAGCCCCGCACGAAGCCGAAGTGCTCCACATCCTCGAAGGGCACCTCCACCACCGGGGCCTGCCCCGGGGCGAAGGGCGACTCCTGCGGGCCCGCGCCGCCCGGGGCCTCGGTCATGGCCTCCAGGCTCTGCCAGATGTCGTCGTGTGCGGGCGCCTCGGGCCGGGACGGCGGATCGTCGCGCAGGGTGCCGACGTTGCGCACGGGGCGCGGCGGCTCCTGGGCCTGGGGCGCGGGCTGCTCGGGCGCGGCGGGCGGCGCCTGGGGCGCGGGGCTCTCGGGCGCGGCCTCGGCCCGGGGCGCGGGCTGGGCCTCGGCCTGCGCC
>CAYUIN010000705.1:0-1653 GCA_964444695.1 uncultured Desulfocurvus sp. | reverse complement strand
GGCCCCACTGCCGTGCCCTGGGGGCGGGACGACGACTCCGGACCGGATTGGCCCGGTTGGCGGGGCGGGGGTGTCGGCGGACCGGGCTCGGACGAGACGACACACGCCACGAGACGTCCCGCCCCGGGCCCACGGGGCTGGATGCGGATTGGGGACCGCTTGCTTGTGGTCAAGGATACCCTGCGCGTGAGGCCCGGAATCGTGGAAAAAGGGGAGGAAATCCCTGGCCCTGGACGGGTGCCCATGGGCAAAACCCTTGGCCGGGCGACGGCGGCCGGTGCCGGGCCGCAGAACGCTGACCCCAACGCATCGCCGAGTCCCACGCCGAGCGCCGACGCGCCCGGCATCCAGGGGCACGCAGTCCCCACGGCCCCGCGCCACTGCCCGACCCCGCGCAAGGGGCCCATCCACGAGCGGAGTAGAGCGCCGCGCACAGCGCCCCAAAACGGAACACTTTCCCCCCGCCGTCCTCCCCTGAAAACCCCTCCCCATCACGGGATTCTTAAGGGCGAAAGCCCTTAAGCCGCCGGAGGCAAACAAGTAAGCGACGATAAGCAAAACGTTTGATATTACGAATATAATAGCCGACGATTATGCGCGTTAGTCGCTCAGTTCACGGCGCAGGGAGCGCAGCAGGGCGATGAGGGTGGTGGTGTCTTGGGGGGTGGTATCGATGTGCATGGTGGTGACGAGGGCGACGGTGTTGCCTTTGGGGGTGGTGGTTTGCTGGATGGTGAAGCTGTGCGGCGAGGTGGCGGGGATGTGCAGTTGCCAGTGGTCGCTGGTTTCGGTCCAGGCGCAGTGGTCGGGGTCGGTGTGCAGGCTGCGTGCGATGAGGGTTTGGAAGGTCTGGACGGTGAGGTGTCCGTTGGGCCCTGCGAGGCCGAGGAATTCGCCCTTGTCCGAGCGCACGGTCAGCGGCAGGCTCAGGGTCTGCGGGTCGGGTCGGTGCGGTTCCTGGGGCAGTTGATGCAGGGCGTATCGCTGGTAGTCGCCTTGGCTGGTGCGGATGCGGATGATCTTCGGGGCCTCGGGGCTGGGCGTCGCGGCGCGCAGGGCGTCGAGGTCTCGGCGCAGGGCCTGGACGGCGTCGTTGTCGGGTTCGGAGTGTTCCAGGCGTTGCAGGCGGCGTTCGATGGCGGTCTGGGCCTGTGTGAGGCGGACCACGGAGCGGGCGAGGTCCTGCACGGTTTTTTCGAGGCTGGCGCTGATGGCGGGCTGGGCGGGCCGGGGGCGGCGCCAGCTCCAGGGGAAGCGCAGCCGGAGCCGTTCGCGCAGCTCTTCCACGGACAAGCCCTGCCCGAATCCTTCGCGGATGGCCAGGCAGGCGTCCCGGGCCTGGGCCGCGAACCGCAGCGGCTTGCCGGAGCGCAGCACGGGGAAGCACCCCGGAAACTTGCTGCGGTAGCTCTTGATGGTCGTCACACTGACCCCGGCAGCTGCGGCCAGGTCGTGATGCGTCAACCCACTATCGTCACCCATCGTCACCCACCGATTCCCCATAAATAAACGTTTCCAACAAACAGCTAGCCCATCGTCGCCCACCGGTCAACCCCTGCGCGGCGCGCGGGCAAACAGGCGGGCGTGGCGGAAGGTGGCGAAGGGAAGGCCTCCGGCGGCTGGGGCGCTATCTCTGCTCTCCCCATTCCTAAG
>CAYUIN010000704.1:0-1659 GCA_964444695.1 uncultured Desulfocurvus sp. | reverse complement strand
GGGGAAGGTGAACACGCGCTTGCCCTTGAGGTCGGCCAGGGAGCGGATGGGCTCCACGGTGGCGAAGTTGCAGGGGTCCCAGGAGCCGGCGCCCAGCCAGGTCACGCCCTCGACCTCGGAGTAGGCCTCTTCCCAGATCTTGTTCAGGCCGTAGTGCTCGAACAGAGTCGGCACGTCCAGGGAGTAGCGCGAGGCGAAGGGGAAATAGGCCGCGAACACGGAGACGTCCACGGGAGCGGCGATGGAGTCGTCGTCGCTCTGCACGGCGTCGATGGTGCCGCGCTGCATGGCGCGGAACAGCTCGCCCGTGGGGACCAGCTGGTCGGCGTTGTACAGCTCGATGACCATGTCGCCGGCGGCGACCTTGTTGAAGGCCTCGATCTGGGGCTTGATGACATGCTCGGCCAGGGCGGGCCCGGCGTAAGTCTGCAGACGCCAGCGGATCGGGGTCTTTTTCTGGGCGTGAACGAACGGCGCGTTGACTGCGGTGGCCGCGACGGCGGCGGCGGTTCCCACTCCAGCCTTCTTCAGAAATTCTCTTCTCTTCACAGCTTCCTCCACGTGGTTTCGGTTCAGAGCAGGCCAGGAACGTACATGCTTGAAGCAACAGCACTCATTATCGTGCGCTTAGGGCTGTTGTCGCAGCGAGAAAAACCACATTCGGTAGCCGTAGATCTTGACCACATCAATGGGAACATCGCTATTGAGACAACGTTACACATACGCAACTGCCAGGTGTCCAAGCGTTCGATCCGCCTACTGAGCAAAAGCCATGCCGTGCGCACGCAACAACTATTTAAATAATGAAAACACCGAATTACAACAGAACATACCAAATTGTATGATCTTAAAATCACAAATATTCACATCGATGTGAAATTATCTTCACGCTGAATTAACATAAACGTAAATATCCTCGGTTTTGTCGCCGGGCCGCGCCCAAAACGCCATCCCCGGCCCAGGCGCCGGACGTCCGGACCACGCGGTCCGACGCCCCGTCGTCCGCCGGGGAGCAAAGCTGATGGTGGCGTCCCGGAACAGGGAGTGCTATCTTGACTAGATGACATTTCACGTGGATTGTGAAATGAAGAACTCTTTCGTGACGATTACGTGACAAACGGCCCGCGGGCCGACTGCGCCAGGATAGTCCATGCCTCACACCGTGACCGGCTCACGCCTGTATTTCGACGACAAGGACCAGCAGCTGCTGACCATCGTTTCCGAGGTCCTGCGCCACCGCAAGGGCAGGAATCTCAAGCGCCTGCTGGCGCCCATCATGCATCCGCGCGGCATCAAGGAGATGGCGGCCACCAAGGGCCTGCGCATCGCCTACGCCGTGGCCAGCCTGTTCCGCTCCCTGGAACTGGGCAAGTCCCACGAGCGGCTGCGCAGCCTGCGCGCCCTGCGCGCCGAGACCCTGCACAGCTCGCACTCCCACCTGCGGGTGAACACCGCGCGCGTGCTGATGCAGATCATGAAGGAGCTGGTGCGCGAGACCGACGAGCTGCGCCGCCTGATGCTGGCGCGCGATTTCCGCCGCGCGGCCACGGGCAAGCCCCGGGTGGTCAAGACCCAGCTGGCCCGCTACCACCTGGTGGAGATGCCCGAGGACTGGAACCAGGTCAGCTTCGACGACCACGTCCACGACGCCAACACCAA
>CAYUIN010000703.1:0-1662 GCA_964444695.1 uncultured Desulfocurvus sp. | reverse complement strand
GGACCACCAGGCGTCGGCGCCCATGATGCGCTCCATGAAGCCCTCGGGCACGTAGCCGTGGATGCCCGCGCCGATGGCGATGCCCAGCAGCACGTAGGGCCAGACCTTGGCCACGATGTCGCGCACGGCCTCGGCGCCCTTGCCCATGCGCACGCGCCACGTGGGGCGGCGTGCGCCGTCCTGCTCGGCCTGGGCCAGGCGCACCCAGTCCTGGATGTGGCTCTCCATGCCCAGGCGCCCGATGACCCAGCCCGCGCCGATGGCCACGGCCAGGCCGGTGAGCAGATAGAGCAGGGCGATCTTCAGCCCGAACAGGCCGAAGAGCATCACCAGGGCGATCTCGTTGACCATGGGCGCGGCGATGAGGAAGGACAGGGTCACGCCCAGGGGCACCCCGGCGGTGACGAAGCCGATGAACAGCGGCACGGCGGAGCAGGAGCAGAACGGGGTCAGCACGCCCAGCCCGGCGGCCAGGACGCCGCCCACCACCTCGCGCCGCCCGGCCAGGAGGCGCCGCGTGAGGCTCGGGGTCACGAAGCTGCGCAGCACGCCCACGCCGAAGACCACCAGCACCAGGAGCATCAGCACCTTGGGCCCGTCGTAGGCGAAGAAGCGCACGGCCTGTCCGAGGTGCGAGGCCGGGTCCAGGTCCAGCAGGGAGAAGGCCGCGAAGTCGGCGGCGCCGGGCAGCGCGGCGTATACGCCCGCCCACAGCGCCAGCAGCGGGACCAGCAGCCAGGGCGCGAATCCGGCGGGGCCGGACGGGGCGGAGCAGGCGCAGGGCGCCTGGAGCGAGGCGCCGATTCCGGGAAGCCCCGGGGCGGCCGGGCCGGAGCCCTGGCCCGCGACGGGAGACATGGGTTTGAGTTCGATGGGTTGCATGCGGTGTCCTTGTCGCGCCGTGCCCGTCGCCCCGTGCGGGGGCGGGCTCAGGCGGCGCGGGTTTCGTCGGCCAGGGCGCGCACGGCGTCGCGCAGGGCGTCGCGGATGCGGGCGGCCCCGGCCCGGCGTGCGGCCTCGTCGCCCTGCAGGGCGGCGGGGTCCTCGATGGGCCAGTACAGTCGTCTGGCGATGCCGGGGAACACGGGGCATTTCTCCTCGGCTTCGGCGCAGACGGTGATCACGTAGTCGAACATTTCCCCGGCCTTGTAGCGGTCGAACACGCTGTCCGCGCGTTGGGAGGAGATGTCGATGCCCGCCTCGGCCATGGCGGCTACGGCCAGGGGGAGCAGCCCCGTGGGCTCCAGGCCCGCGCTGCGGGCCTCGAACAGGTCCGGGTGGTCGTGGTTGGCAAAGGCCTCGGCCATCTGGCTGCGGGCGGAATTGTGGACGCAGATGAACAGGATGCGCTTTTTGGACATGGCTGGGTCTCCGGGTGGTTGTGGGGCCTGGCCCCGTGTCACCTCGTACAGAGGGTTTCCCTGCTTATGTCCGAAATGCGTGACAGGACTGCGACGATTTCCGGGTCCTCGTCCAGCCAGGAGCCCAGCAGCGCGAGCATCTCGTCTGCGTAGACCGAGCCGTGGGGCGAACCGAGGCGGTAGTTGACCCAGGCCCCCTCGCGCAGGCTTTCCACGAGCCCGGCCTCCTCCAGCACCTTGAGGTGTTTGGACACGGTGGGCTGGGCCAGGCCCAGGGCGGGGTGGATCTGGCAGTTGCACA
>CAYUIN010000702.1:0-1663 GCA_964444695.1 uncultured Desulfocurvus sp. | reverse complement strand
GCAGGCCGCCCATCTCGGGATTCTTAAGGGCGGAAGCCCTTAAGCCGCCGGAGGCAAATGCCTAACGCCGGGCAATCGCCCCGCCCCGCCCCGCTTGTTCTCAGCTGTTCCAGCCGTGCTTGGCGCCGGTCATGGAGGAGATGTCCAGGCGCATCACGGAGGTTTTGGCGAGCACCTTTTCGGGGAAGGTTTCGGGGGCGAAGGGGGTGTCGGTGTAGTGGGCGAGGATGATCTGCAAGGCGGCGATCTTTTCCGCCGGGTCCTCGATGGGCGTCACGGTGCCGTAGCCGACGATGGATTTGAACTTCATGCTGAAGCCGCAGGGCTTGTCGTCTTCGATCAGGGCGACGTCGGTTTCCAGTTCGAAGCAGACCTTGGGGTTCTGGCGCAGGATGTCGGCCTTTTTGCCTTTGGGGCAGGAGTGCAGGTACAGGCAGCCCTCGCCGATGCCGAAGTTCATGGGCACGACGTAGGGGCCGTCGGGTCCGCACATGCCCAGGCGCAGGATTTGGGATTTGTTGAGGACGTAGGCCAGTTCTTCGGGGTCGTCGATGCGCCGGTTGGGCTTGCGTTCGATCATCTGGGGGAGCTCCTTTGGCCGCCTGCGGCGGGTGTTGATTCTGCCCCCCTGTGTAGAGCAGTTGCGCCCCGGTTGCAACGGGACGCGGGGGCGGCGCGGGCCGCCGCCCCCGGACGTCCGTCAGAGCCAGCTCGCGTTCACGGGATTTCGCGGCGGCACCAGGCGGTGCCTGTAGGCGGGCCGCCCCAGCATCAGGGCGCAGCCCACGCGGTGCCCCTGGGGCAGCTCGATCAGCTCGCGCAGGGCGGGGACGGCCTTGGAGGCGGCGGTCATCAGCCCGGCCCAGCAGGCGCCCAGGCCCAGGGAAAAGGCCGCCAGTTCCATGGCCGTCAAGGCGATGGCGCAGTCCACGTCCAGCCAGGCCCAATCCTGCGGCGCATGGGCCACGGCCAGCACGGGCGCGCCGCGCAGGACCATGTCCCGCCCGGTGTCCGCCAGCGCCACGTACCGCTCGCGCCCGGGCACGGTGCGCATCCAGGCCGTGGTCTCGCGCACGATGCCCGCCAGCCGCTCCGGGTCCTGGACCATGATCCAGGAGACCTTCTGCGTGTTGGAGGCCGTGGGCGCGCGCCGCGCCGTCTCCAACAGCCGCTCCAAAGTCTCGCGCGGCACGGCCTCGTCCTTGAACGAACGCACCGAGCGCCGCGATGCGAGCAGCGCCTCCGTGGCCTCCGGCCCGGGCAGCAGCCCGCGATCGATCAGCGAAAATTCCTCCTCGGGCAGCACCTCGTTCACCAGGGCCCCCGTGGGACACACCGCCACGCAATGCCCGCAACGGATGCAGACGTCCCGCGCCCCGGCCTCCGCCACGGGCACCCCGGCCTCCAACCGCAACAACCCGGCCGGACACGCCGACACGCACAACCCGTCCCCGGCACACCGCGCCGGATCAACCCGAATCAAACTCATGGGCAACCTCCCTTGCTTGCCCGCATACCATCCAACATCCCCGCCACAGGCGCAACCAGGCACTTTTTTGTGGTTTACTTACACGGCCGAAAGTGGCGGTGGGGGAGTGGCTGGCGTTAGGGGGGCCTCCGGGCCTTCAGCCGTTAGGCGAGTCCACGAGCCTTACGGATGAAG
>CAYUIN010000701.1:0-1666 GCA_964444695.1 uncultured Desulfocurvus sp. | reverse complement strand
CGACCGGCCCCCCCGAGCCCGGGCCGCCCAGGCTCCCCTCTTCGCGCCGAGCCCCCGGTCGCCGCCGCGCGTTAGGCGTGGCGGCGGATGATTTCCTTGGCGGGGATGATGCCGGTGGCGGAGGCGGAGACGATGTTGCCCGCCACGCCGGGGCCGTCTCCGGCGACGAACAGGCCGGTGACGGGGGTTTCCAGTTGGTCGGTGGTGGTGACCTGGGTGGCGAAGAACTTGATCTCCGGGGCGTAGAGCAGGGTTTCGTCGTTGGCCACGCCGGGCACGGCGAAGTTGAGCTGTTCCAGGCCCTGGACGAGGTTGGTGACGATGCGTTCGGGCAGCGCCATGGCGATGTCGCCGGGCACGACGTCCTTCATGGTCGGGTTGATGTAGGAGTTGCGGATGCGCTCCCAGGTGCTGCGCCGCCCGCGCCTCAGGTCGCCGAAGCGTTGCAGGATGGGCTTGCCGCCGCCGATGAGCGTGGCCAGTCGGCCGATGGATTCGCCGTAGGCCTGGTTGTCGGACACGGGCTCGGTGAGCACGACCTTGGACAGGAAGGCGAAGTTGGTGTTCTCGCTCTTGACGTTCATGTTGGCGTGGCCGTTGACGCAGACGAAGTCCTGGTAGTTTTCCAGGGCCACGAACCCGCCGTAGTTGGTGCAGAAGGTGCGGGTCTGGTCGTCGTATTTGCGGGTGCGGATGAAGAAGGTCGGGTCGTAGACCACCTCGCAGAGGTCCTTCATGATGTCGTTGTGGACCTCCACGCGCACGCCGACCTCGATGCCGCGCTGGGTCACGGGCAGCCCGAGGCGGGTGACGACCTTGGCCACCCAGTCCGCGCCCACGCGGCCCGGGGCCAGGATCACGCTGGGCGCGTAGTACCCGCCGCGCTTGGTCACGACGCCGGTCACGCGGCCGTCGTCCACCAGCACGTCCTGGACCTCCTCGGAGGTGCGGATGGTCACGCCCATGCCCACGAGGTCGTCCACCATGCCCGCGATATGCCCGGGCAGGTTGTCCGAGCCCAGGTGCTTCTGCTTGATGATCAGGAGGTCCACGCCGTGCTTGAGGGCGTTCTTGCGGATGTCCTTGGCGGCCTGCATGTCCGTGGGGTAGACCTGCCCGTCCATGCCGTAGGCGTTGAAGATGGCCTCGGTCTCGTCGATGAGGGCCTGGGCCTCGGCCAGGGGCAGAAACTGCGTCAGGTCCGTCTTGCCGAGGATGGGGATGAAGTTCAGCTTGCCGTCGGAGAACAGCCCCGCCCCGCCCATGCCGGACAGGATGTTGCAGGGCTTGCATTTGACGCAGTCGCCGCCGCCCGCGATGGGGCAGCGGCGCCGGAGCGGGGCCTTGCCCTTTTCCAGGATCAGGATCTTCAGCTTGGAATGCCTGGCCAGATACCAGGCGGAAAACAACCCGGCGGGCCCGCCGCCGACAATGATCACGTCGTAATTCTTTTCGGGATTCTTCGTAGCCATGAAACGTATGCTCCAAAAGGGTTTCGGGGTGCGCCCACAAATTTTGCGCGCAAAACCCTGAGGGTAATTTGCACACGCAGCCCGGGAAAGCAAGCGGAAATGCACAGGGCGCGACCGGCGGCGCTCAGCGGAATGCCTCCGGCGGCCAGGGCGCTATCTCTGCTCTCCCCATTCCTTAGCTCGCCCTCTCCCTT
>CAYUIN010000700.1:0-1671 GCA_964444695.1 uncultured Desulfocurvus sp. | reverse complement strand
TCCGGCGCCATGCTCCTGGAGCACTGCGGCATGCCCGAGGCCGCCGCCCTGATCCACGCCAGCGTGGACAAGGTGATCTCGCAAAAGCGCGTCACCGTGGACCTGGCGGGCCAGATCGCGGGCGCCGTGGTCGTGGGCTGCAAGGAGTTCGGCGAGCTGCTGGGCAAGAGCCTCTAGCCGCCGCCCCGCGCGACAAGCGACGTGACGAGGCCCGGGCCGCTTGCGGTCCGGGCCTTTTTTGCATCCGGGATCGCCCGGCGGCTAGAACCAGAGGGAGAGGCCCACGCAGTAGAGCAGCGCGGGCAGGAAGTTGGTCAGCGGCAGGCGGGCCAGGCCCAGCAGGTTCAGGCCGATGCCCAGGATCAGCACGCCGCCCGTGGCCGTGAGCTGGGCGATCATCGGCTCGGTGAACACGCTGTGCAGCAGCCCGGCGAAGAGCGTCAGCCCGAACTGGTACACGAACAGCGGGATCACCGAGAACAGGACCCCGGCGCCGTACGTCGCGGCCAGGGCGATGGCCCCCAGCCCGTCCAGCAGGGACTTGGTGAACAGCAGGGTGGGGTCGCCGCGCAGGCCCTCGTCGAAGGCCCCGAGGATGGTCATCGAGCCCACGCAGAAGATCAGGAAGGCCGTGACCAGCCCGTCCGTGAACAGCTCGTTCTTGGAGCGCAGGCGGGCCTTCAACTTGTCCGAAAGGGCCTCGAAGCGCCGCTCCAGGGCCAGAAGCTCGCCCGTCACCCCGCCCACCACCACGCTGAAGATCACCACCAGCGGGTTCTGCATCTTGATGGCCATGGTGATGCCGATGGCCAGGGTGCACAGGCCCAGGCCCTGGAAGACGATGGTCTTCAGGCGCTCGGGCAGGCGGTTTCCGGCCATCAGGCCCGCCGCGCCACCGGCCAGCACGGCCAGGACGTTGACTATGGTTCCCACGGGCAGCATCCGCGCAGTGTTAGACCGAAGCCGAGCGGGATTCAAGGAGAAAAAATCGATTATTTGCGCAGGGCGGCCCGCCCCGGGCCTTGTGCCCGGCCCGGGCTTGGGGCATGGTGGCCTGAGCACGGAACATCACGCGGAGGACGCGATGCGCAGCTATCTCGAAGCATTGCAGGAGCCGGGGCAGACGGTGAACCCGTTGTTCAACGCCCTGGGCATCCAGGTGGAACACGTGGGCGACGGCGAGGCCGCCCTGGCCCTGGCGCCCAACCGGGACCTGGTGCAGGGCGCGGGGGTCATCGCGGGCGGCGTGCTGGCGACCATGGCCGACGAGGCCATGGCCCACGCGGTCATCGGCGGCTTGGACGAGGGGCAGATCACGGCCACGGTGGAGTGCTCGGTGCGCTTTCTGGCCCCGGCCCGGCCGGGGACGGGCATCGCCGCGCGGGCCGTGGTGGTCCGCCGGGGGCGGACCATCGTCTTTGCCGAGGCCAACGTCACCGACGCCGACGGCAGGCTCCTGGCCCGGGCCTCGGGCTCGTTCCTGGTGATGGAGCGCCGGGGCGGCGGCCAGTAAGGCCCCGCGCCGGATTCCCCTTGACGAACAAGGGCGCGATGCCGTACGAAAGCCGGGCATTGCCGGAGTGGTGGAATTGGTAGACGCAGGGGACTCAAAATCCCCCGTCCGCGAGGACTTGTGGGTTCGAGTCCCACCTCCGGTACCAGATTTTGCGG
>CAYUIN010000699.1:0-1676 GCA_964444695.1 uncultured Desulfocurvus sp. | reverse complement strand
TCGCCCACGGCCACGCCGCCCCAGGCCTGCAACGGCCCGTAGAGAGTGAAAACCAGATATTGCGCCATGGCCTACTCCGCGATGAAACGGCACACCGCGTCCAGGCTGCCCTGCCCGGCGTGCGCGTTGAAGGACTCGGTGGCGCAGTCGTCTCCGAAGACCGTGGCGAACTTGCCGCGCTGGTCTTCCAGGCGCTCGATGGCCAGCCCCATCACGTCGCCGGTCTCGTTGATCGGCTTCAGGAAGGCGGCGGACAGCGAACGCGGCTGCATGTCGGTTTTCTCGGCCAGGCAGTAGGAGGCCCAGGCCCGCGAGGCGAAGCTGTTCTGCTTGCCCGTGGGGCTGACGGTGCAGGCCGCGCGGCACAGCCCGTCCAGCGCCCGCCCCGCCAGGTCCTCGTCCTTCAGGTTCTCCGCCAGCAGTTCGCGGTCGATGCACAGATACAGGTAGAACACCCCGGCCCCGAACTCCGCCACGCCCATGTGCCCGGCCCCGGAATCCTCCCGGTTCAGGTCGTCCACGGCGGTGAAGAAGTCCTCGTCAGGGCTGGCGCCGTGCACGGTCAGGGCATGGGAGACCTGGGCCGCCGCCTCGATGTTGTGCCGCTTGCTGGCGGCCAGCATCCGACCGAACAGGGCCACGTCGGCGGCCATGGAGTCGGCGCGCAGCAGTTCCAGGGCCTCGCCTTCAGGCTCCTTCCCGGACTCGCGGCAGTCCTCGACCAGCGCGGCCACGGCGTCCAGTTCCGCCGGGGTCAGATGGGCCAACTGCTCGATTTCCAGGCTGTCGGACTTCTGCTTGCCGAACACCCCGGCGATGGCGGCGGCGATCTTTTCGGCGGGCTTTTCCTTGAGGGTCTTCAGCGTCCCGGAGCTCTGCTTGCCTTCCAGGACATCGCCCAAGGGCGAGCCCTGGGTCAGGGCCTTCAAGACGCACACGCCAAGTTCCTTGGTGCGGGTGCCGACTCCCGCGCCCAGGGCGGCCTGGAAGACCTCCGAAGTACGCCAGGCGCGCTTGAGGCTCTGCGACGACACGCGCAGGCGCTCGGTGTTGCCCATGACTGCCGTCTTGGGGCGTCCCAGATCGTCGCGGTTCAGGTTGGAAGCGGGGTAGCTGGTCAGGATGTGCAGTTGGATGTATTTGCTCATGGCGTCTCTCCTTGTGGTTATTTGGCTTGCGAAACGGCGTAGTACTGGCGGGCCCATTCGCGACGCGCTGCGTCGTTCCAGGCGAACCCCGCCCGAACCAGGCTCCTCAGTCCCACCGTGCCGTCCAGAAGACGGGTCAGGCGCAGGAGCATGGTGTACAGCCCGGTGCGATCCTCGTCTGCCACGGCGAGCAGCCTGCGGAAGCGCACGTCGCGCACGCTCTGGCCGCCTTTTTCCAGTGTGCCGAGGAGCTTGGCGCAATGCGCCCCACCCGCGAGCGTCTTGGCATGGGCCAAAACGCCCAGAGGCAAGGCCAGCCGTTCCAGGTGGTCCAGGTCCAGGGGGAATCCATCCTGTTCGAGCTTGGCCACCGGCCCCCGCCAAAACGCGGCGGAGGTGTAAACGTCCTCGGGCGATTCGGCCCGGCGCAGCGCGGCGCGCTGGCCTCGGTCGTGCTCCAGCGAGGCCCACCACGCCGCCAGAGACTTCCAGAAGTCCTCGTTGTCGTGCAGCTCATAAAAACGGTAG
>CAYUIN010000698.1:0-1676 GCA_964444695.1 uncultured Desulfocurvus sp. | reverse complement strand
ATGTTGCCAAGGACCAGCCATGACCGCCGCCCGACCCGAAGACTCCCTGTGCCTCGTCTGGACCAACGCCGACCCCGAGGTCGCCCTGAACATGGTCTTCATGTACGGCGCCAACGCCCGCCTCCAGGACTGGTGGCCCCGCGTGCGGATCATCGTCTGGGGTCCGGCGCAAAAGACCCTGGCCGCCGACCCCGGGCTCCAGGCCCGCCTGCCCGCCCTGGCCGAGGCCGGGGTCGAACTCATGGCCTGCCGCAAATGCGCCGAGAACTACGGCCTGGCCCCGGCCCTGGCCGCCCTGGGACTGGACGTCCAATACACCGGCGCCGCCCTCACCGAAATGCTCAAGAGCGGCTGGAAGGTCCTCACCGTCTAGCCAGGAACTGCCCATGCCCGACACCGCCGCGCCCAGCCCCGTCCTGCTCCAGGTCTTCAAGAACCGCTTCGCCTCCGTGGCCGAGGAGATGGGCGTCGCGCTCACCCGCACCGGCTACTCGCCCAATATCAAGGAACGCCGCGACCTGTCCTGCGCCGTGTTCGACGCCCACGGCGAAATGATCGCCCAGGCCGCGCACATCCCCGTGCACCTGGGCTCCATGCCCCTGTCCGTGCAGGCCGCCATCGACTGCTGCGACCTCGGCCCCGGCGACATGGCCATGCTCAACGACCCGTTCCACGGCGGCACCCACCTGCCCGACGTGACCCTCGTGGCCCCCGTCTTCGACCCCGGCGGCGGCCCCCGCCCCGCCTTCTACGTCGCCAACCGCGCCCACCACGCGGACATCGGCGGCATGTCCCCGGGCTCCATGCCCCTGTCCGGCTCCCTGTTCCAGGAAGGGCTGATCATCCCGCCCCTGGTCGCCGTGCGCCAGGGTCGCCCCGTGCCGGACATCATGCGCCTGATCCTGGCCAACGTCCGCACCCCCGAGGAGCGCGAAGGCGACTTCAGCGCCCAGATCATGGCCAACGCCACCGGCGTGCGCCGCATGACCGAACTGATGCAAGACCACGGCCCGGCCCAGGTCGCAGCATACGCCGCCGCCCTCAACGACTCCGCCGAAACCGCCATGCGCGCCGCCATCGCCCGCATCCCCGACGGCGCCTACTCCTTCACCGACCACCTCGACGACGACGGCCAGGGCACCAAAGACATCCCCATCCGCCTGACCCTCACCGTCTCCGGCGACACCGCCCACCTCGACTTCTCCGCCAGCGCCCCCCAAACCCCGGGCTGCGTCAACGCCGTGCGCGCCATCACCCTCTCCGCCACGCTCTACGTCCTGCGCTGCCTCGCCGGACAGGACGTCCCGGCCAACGCGGGCTGCCTGCGCCCCGTCACCGTCGTCACCCGCCCCGGGACCATCGTCGACGCCCGCTTCCCCGCCGCCGTGGCGGGCGGCAACGTCGAGACCTCCCAACGCATCGTGGACGTGATCCTCGGCGCCCTGGCCCAGGCCCTGCCGGAAACCATCCCCGCCGCCAGCCAGGGCACCATGAACAACACCGCCATCGGCGGCACCGACCCGCGCACCGGCCGCGCCTTCGCCTACTACGAAACCCTCGCCGGAGGCACCGGCGCGGGCCCCCACACCCCCGGCGAATCCGCCGTCCACTCCCACATGACCAACACTCTCAACACCCCCGTGGAAGCCCTGGAATACGCCTACCCCCTGCGCGTG
>CAYUIN010000697.1:0-1678 GCA_964444695.1 uncultured Desulfocurvus sp. | reverse complement strand
CGGCATCATCGGCCGCTTCGGCGTGGGCTTCTACTCCGTGTTCATGGTCGCCGACCAGGTGGAGATCACCACCCGCGCCGCAGACCCCGAGGCCCAGCCCGTGCGCTGGACCTCCACCGGCACCGGCAACTACACCATCGAGACCCTGGACCAGGACATCGCGCGCGGCACCACCATCGCCATCCAGCTCAAGGAAGACGCCAAGGAATACGCCACCGCGTCCCGCCTGAAGGACATCGTCCGCGCCCACTCCAACTTCATCGGCTTCCCCATCCTCATCGCGGGCGAACGCGTGAACACCACGCCCGCCCTGTGGCGCGAGCCCAAATTCAAGATCACCAAGGAACAATACGACGAGTTCTACAAGTTCCTGACCTTCGACGCCAAGGAACCCCTGGAACACCTGCACATCGCCGTGGACGCCCCCGTGCAGTTCACCGGGCTTCTGTTCATCCCCGACTCGCCCTCGGGCGCCTTCTTCCAGGACCCGGAGAACTACGGCCTGGACCTCTACGTCCGCCGCGTGCTCATCGCCCGCTCCCACAAGGACCTGCTGCCCCAATACCTGGGCTTCCTCCAGGGCCTCGTGGACACCGAGGACCTGCCCCTGAACATCTCCCGCGAGACGCTCCAGGAAAACCTGCTCATCTCCAAGATCCGCCAGACCATCACCAAACAGGCCCTGGGCATGCTCACCAAGCTCGCCGAGGACAAACAGCGCTACGACACCTTCTGGAACCACCACGGCAAGGTCTTCAAGCTCGGCTACTCCGACTACCCCAACCGCGAGACCTTCGCCGCCCTGCTGCGCTTCAACTCCTCCGCCCTGGACGACGCCAAGTCCCTGACATCGCTGGACGACTACGCATCCCGCATCAAGGACGGACAGAAGCACATCTACTACATCTCCGGCGCCAGCCGCGAGGCCATCCGCCTCTCGCCGCACCTGGAGATCTTCTCCCAGCGCGGCATCGAGGTCCTGTACTGCACCGAGGCCGCCGACGAGTTCATCCTCGACGCCCTGGGCAGCTACAAGGAACTGACCCTGACCCCCGCCGAGAAGGCCGACCTCGCAGAGCTGGAACAGTTCCCCGTCAAGGACGAGACCGAGGCCCCCCAAGAACTCTCCGACGACGACGCCTCCGCCTTCGAGGCCTTGCTCGCCGACGCCAAGACCATCCTCGGCGAGCGCGTCGAAGACGTGCGCGCCTCCAAACGCCTCAAGGACAGCCCGGCCTGCCTCGTCAGCCCCGACGGCGGCCTGTCCTCCCAGATGCAGCGCTACCTCCAGATCATGACCAAGGACAACACGCCCCCGGTCAAGGTCATGGAGCTCAACCAGAACCACCACCTCGTGCGCACCCTGACCCGCATCCACAAGAACAACCCCGAGGACGAATTCGTGCGCACCACCGTGGAACAACTCTACGAGTCCGCCCTGCTCCTGGACGGCTACCTCGCCGACCCCCACGCCCTCGTGGCCCGCGTCAACAACCTCCTCGAAAAATCCGCCGACTGGTACGCCGAAATCAAACACATCTGACACCAGCCCAATCGGCCCACCGCCCGGCGCTCCCTCAACAAGGGCGCCGGGTTTTTTATTGGGGCCAGGGGTGGGGAGGGGGAAGGCCTCCGGCGGCTGGGCTCTGCCCAGACCCGCTTAAGGGGATAATCCCCT
>CAYUIN010000696.1:0-1678 GCA_964444695.1 uncultured Desulfocurvus sp. | reverse complement strand
AAGGAGGTAATCGGTCATGTCATCAGTCGTTACTTTTGGAAAATTCAAGGGGCGGGGGATTGGGTTTTCGTATTTTTCTTGTGGGGTGGGGTGTGATAGCTGAGGGGCGTATCTTTAAATTCTATTTTTGCGATAGGAGAAACTGATGAAGAACGTCGCTTTGCGGATGATGGCCGTGCTGGCCCTGGTGTTGCTGGTCGGCGCTCCGGCCATGGCTTCGGATTTCAACTACATCACCCCCGAGCAGACCAAGGCCCGCCTGGACAAGGGCGAGGCTATGCATATCGTGGACATCCAGGTGGCGGAGGAGTTCGCCGAGGGGCATCTGCCCGGCGCCATGGAGACCTGCGCCTATCCGGTGAAGTCCGACGAGGAGAAGGGGCGGCTGGCCGAGCGCCTGGAGACCCTGAAGGCCGACGCGGCGCCGGTGGTCATCGTCTGCCCGCGCGGCAAGGGCGGCGCCGAGCGGACGTACGACTACCTGAAGGCCAACGGCATCGACGAGTCGCGGCTGCTGATCCTGGAAGGCGGGCAGAAGGGCTGGCCGTATCCCGAGGTTTTGGAGAAGAAGTAGCCGCCCCCCGCGCGGTTTGATTTTGGAGAGGAAGGGCCCGGCGGTTGCCGGGCCCTTTTCGTTGTCTGCGCGCCGGGCGGCCCGGGGTGGATTTCCCATCCGGGCCAAAACGGTGTATGGGCCGTGTTCACGAAGGACTCGGGACGCGAGGAGGCGGCATGAGCAGTGACGAGAAGGCCCCGGAGTGGGCCGAGGAGCGCAAGGTGAAGAAGCCCCGGGTGCGGCGGGTGCGACCGGGATTGCCCAGGATCCCGGAGTGCCGCACGGACGAGCGCAAGGCGCGGGTGCGCGGCGTGATCGAGCGGCGGCAGCGCGACCTGCGGCTGATCGTGGCCAACATCCACGACCCGCACAACGTCTCGGCGATCCTGCGCAGCTGCGATGCCTTCGGGGTCAACGCGGTGGACCTGTATTATACGGATACGATGTTCCCGAACCTGGGCAAGAAGTCGTCGGCCTCGGCCAAGAAGTGGGTGGAGCAGAAGCGGCATGCGGACCCGGCGGCGCTCATCGGCGGCCTGCGCGGGCGCGGGTATCAGATTTTGTCCACGGGCTTTTCCGAGCGGGCCAAGCCGCTGATGGACTGGGACCTGACGCTGCCCACGGCGATCATGCTGGGCAACGAGCACCGGGGCGTGGATCCGGAGCTGGACGCGCTGGTGCCGGACCAGATCTTCATCCCGATGATGGGCATGGTGCAGAGCCTGAACGTGTCCGTGGCGGCGGCGGTGATCTTGTACGAGGCCTTCCGCCAGCGCCGCGCGGCGGGGCTGTACGACACGCCGTCGTATTCCGAAGAGGAGATGGAGGCCATGGCCGAGGCCTGGTGCCGCAAATGAGCGCGGCGGGCGTGGACCTCGGCGCGGCCTTGGCGGCGCTGGCCGCCGGGGGCGTGCTGATCTATCCCACGGAGACGCTGTACGCCCTGGGCGGCGACGGGACGTCCGCCGTGGCGGCGCGGCGGGTCTGCGCGCTCAAGGGGCGCGACCCGGCCAAGCCGCTGCCGCTGGTGGTCGCCGGGGCGGAGCAGCTGGCGCTGGTCACGGCCGCGCCGCCGCAGGATCTGGAGCGGCTGGGCGCGGCGTTCTGGCCGGGGCCGTTGTC
>CAYUIN010000695.1:0-1681 GCA_964444695.1 uncultured Desulfocurvus sp. | reverse complement strand
GTGATGCCGAACCAGATGAAGGCCCCCAGGTAGGCCAGGACCCACCAGTCCTTGGTCAGGGCGAAGGTCAGAAAGGCCGGGATGAAGCCCAGCAGCACCTTGAGCGAATTGGCCAGGTGGCTGTTCAGGTATTTCAGCGACGGGCGGCGGACCTTGGGCGCCTCGGGCGCCTCGCAGTTCAGGCCCAGGCCGTTGCCGGTCTCCGTCTGGAAGCCGCCCAGCAGGCAGATGTTGCTCTTGTCCGGGGGCGAGGCCTCGTAGCCGTCCACGATCCAGTCCTCGCGGACCTGGAAGGCCAGGGGCCGAAGCGGCGGCACGAATTCCGCCAGCCTGGCCAGGGCGTGGCTGAGCGGCCCGGCGTCCTCGTCGGGCCGGAAGGTCCGGCGGCGCAGCACGCGCACCCGCACCGGCACCCGGGCGTGGGTGGGCAGCACGGAGTCCAGCGTGCGGCGCGAGGCGCGGGGCAGGGTGTCGCGCACGGCCATGCCCATGCCCGGGACCAGCTTGGTGCTGCCCGTGGAGTCCGTGCCGATGCGCGAGGAGAGGTGCGTCTTGGCGTAGGACCGGCGCAGCGAGGCCATGTCGCCCAGGATGTGGATCAGCTTGTCGCAGCGGGAGTCCGCCTCGCGCCCGCCGGGGGAGCCGGGCTCCCACTCGGCCACGGCGCAGGCCCGCGACTCCTCGATGATCGTCATGATCGTCTTCTTCAGGCGCACGGCGTTGCCGGAGTTGATGGCCTCCTGCAGCTCCAGGATGCGCGGGCGGTCATGGGCGCGGCCGTAGGCCGTGTCCTTGTAGTTGAAGATCTCCAGGTGCGTGATCAGCCCGCCGCAGTCGTACAGCAGCTCCAGCACGTCCGCCGCGCGCAGGTGCGCCAGGTTGAGCGTGATGGTGTAGCTGGAATGCAGCCCCGCCAGCCGCGCCAGGAGCACCGCCGGGGGCAGGCGCAACAGCTGCGGCCGGTCGTCGTCCAGGCCCGGCTCGTAGGGGTTGTGCAGCTTGGTGTTGCGGTCCGGGCGCAGGTAGTTCTCGATGATCGCGGCCACGTCCAGGCCGTCCATGCGCGCGGCCAGTTCCTCGGCCCGCTTGCGCTCCTCGGCCGAGGCGGAGCAGTACTTGCGCAGCTCCTCGGTGCGGGCCTTGAGGTGCGGGAACAGCCGGTCGTGGACCAGCTTGCCCAGGTGATGCACCGAGGCCTGCCCGGCGCCGACCATGGCGAAGAAGTTCTCCCGCGCCAGGGGCTCCATGGCGATGCCCAGCTCCTTGTTCAGGCGCGGCAGGTGCGTGGCGTTGAACTCGTCCAGCGCGGCCAGCACGTAGCGCTGCTGGTACTCGGAGACCTCGCGGCCTTCGGCCATCAGCTGCGCCGTGTCCGGCTGGGTCAGGAAATCCAGGAACTCCACCGGGTCCGTCAGGTCGCGCGGGGTCCAGATGACGCGCACGTAGCGGCCCCGAAGCGGCGCGCAGAACTCGACGCCCACCCGGACCTCGATGCCCGTGACGGCGCCGGCCTCCAGCAGCTCCTCGGCCACCTCGGGCGGGACGTGGTTGTAGTAGATGACCGTGAGCCGCCGCACGCCCTTGATCCAGGCGTCCATGATCAGGTGCGTCGCGGACTTGCGGCCTTTGGTGTTGGCGTCGTGGACGTGGTCGTCGAAGCTGACCTGGTTCCAGTCCTCGG
>CAYUIN010000694.1:0-1688 GCA_964444695.1 uncultured Desulfocurvus sp. | reverse complement strand
CGGCGCTGTAGATGTCTTCCAGGGTGATGGGGGCGATGTCGACCTCCACGCCGCACCGGGGGGCCAGGCGGTCGATGACAAAGCGGCGGGTGATGCCCGCCAGGCAGCCGTCCTCGACCGGGGGCGTGCGCAGCTTGCCGCCCTTGACGATGAAGATGTTGTCGCCCGAACCCTCGGCGACCTTGCCCTGGGGGTTGAGCATGATGACTTCCAGGAGCTTGTCCTGCTCGCTGGTGATGTTCAGGTCCCGCGTGAGGTGGATGGCCTCGCACTTGGCCAGGATGTTGTTGAGGTAGTTCAGGCTCTTGATGCGCGGGTCCAGGCTGGCCACGCCGATGCGCGGGCGGTGGGCCACGACCACGCGCATGCCGCTCTCGTACATCGACTCGGGGTACAGGCGGATCTGGTCGGCGATGCAGATGATGCCGGCCTTGGGGCAGAGGTAGGGGTTGAGCCCCAGGGTGCCCTCGCCGCGGGTGACGATCAGGCGGATGTACCCGTTGACGATGCCGTTGGCCTCGATGCAGCGGCGCTGGATGTCGATCATCTCTTCGCGGGAGATGCCGATGTCCAGGTAGATCTTCTCGGCGCTGGCCCAGAGGCGGTCCATGTGCTGGCCGAGCATGAAGATCCTGCCCTGGTAGATGCGGATGCCCTCGAAGACCCCGTCGCCATAGAGCAGCCCGTGGTCGAAGACGCTGACCATGGCCTTGGACTTGGGCAGCAACTGGCCGTTGACGTAGACAAAGGGCCTGTCGCCTTCGGGCGTGCTGGGCGTGCCTGTGGCCGCGGGGCGCGGGGCGCTCTTCATCTGGGTCATGCTCTTGTCTCCGTGATCGGCCACGATGGGTGCGTCCTTGTCCGGTCGAGTGTTCGGGCCATGCGGGGGATCGTGCGCTGCGGGCAGTCTAGCGGAGTTGGGTGGATGGGGGCGGGCCCCGGGAGAAAACCCGATCAGGACACGATCTATCCAGGCCATGCCATGCTAGGGGCCCGGGTGCGTCGATTCGCCCGCGGGAGGATTCAGACCCTGGTCCTGCCCCGGAGGTTGCCAAGCCCGCCGTCGACCTCGAGGATCGTGCCGCTGACCCAGGACTGGGCGGGGGACAGGAGCCAGGCGATGGCGCTGGCGACATCCATCGGCTCGCCGAGCCGGCCCAGGGGATGCATCGCGATGGACGCCTTCATCGCCAGGTCGTTGTTGAGGATGGGCCCGCTCAGGGGCGTGCGCACCATGCCCGGCGCCACGGCGTTGACGCGGACGTTGTTGGGGGCGTACGTCGCCGCCGCCGATCGGGTCAGCCCGTTCACCGCCGCCTTGGCCGCCGCGATGGCCTCGTGGTTGGGCAGGCCCGCCCCGGCCGCCGCCGAGGACAGGAGCACGATGCTCCCGCCGTCCTTGCGCATGGCCTGGCTGGCCGAGCGCACGAGGTTGAAGGCCGTGACCAGGTTGGCGTCGATCGTGTGCCGGAGTTCCTCGGGGCTGGTCAGGTGGGCCGGCTTGAGCAGGATGGTGCCCGGCAGGTTGACGGCGCCATCCAGGCGGCCGTGCTGCTCCAAGGTGGCCCGGACCGCGTTCTGGACGGCGTCGGCGTTGGTGGCCTCCAGCGCGTCGAGCGCATGGATCCCAAGTTCGCTGGCCAGGGCCCGGGCCTTGCCAGCATCGCCGGCCGGGATGCCGACAAGGC
>CAYUIN010000693.1:0-1690 GCA_964444695.1 uncultured Desulfocurvus sp. | reverse complement strand
ACGCCGACGTGGACGGCGCGCACATCCGCACCCTGCTGCTGACCTTCTTCTTCCGCCAGTACCAGGGCCTCATCGATCGCGGCTGCCTGTACATCGCCCAGCCCCCGCTGTTCCGCCTGCACAAGGGCAAGTGGGAGCAGTACATCACGGACGAGAGCGAGTTCGTCGGCTTCCTGCTGGACCGCGTGGCCGGAGACATGGAGGTCGTGGCCGAGAACGGCAAGCCCTTCCGCAAGTCCCGCCTGGTGAACCTGGTCAACAAGATCAACTTCATCCAGGACAAGACCCGCGAGGCCGAGAACATGGCCATCTCGCGCCAGCTGTTCCGGGCCATCATCGGCTTCACCAGCAAGCTGACCCCGGCCTCGGTGACCAACGGCGAGTGGATCGCCTTCGAGAAGTACATCGAGGCCCACGGCTGGGACACGGAGCTGGAAATCTCCAGCGACGACCTGGAGACCCGGCGCTACGTGGTCTTCGACAACCGCAAGGGCCACAAGACGCGCATCGGCGTGGAATTCTTCAACTCCAAGATCTACAAGCAGGGCTTCGACTCCCTGGCGTCCATCGTCGAGATGTGCGGCGGGCTGTCCTTCAAGCTGATCAAGAAGGACGAGGAGCTGTCCTTCGACGACATCTTCGGCCTGCAGGCGGCGGTGCTGGACGAGGCCCAGAAGGGCGTCGGCATCCAGCGCTACAAGGGCCTGGGCGAGATGAACCCCGAGCAGCTGTGGGACACCACCATGAACCCCGAGAAGCGGACCCTGCTCAAGGTGACCATCGAGGACGCGGCCGAGGCCGACGACCTGTTCAGCAGCCTGATGGGCGACCAGGTGGAGCCCCGGCGCGAGTTCATCGAGCGCAACGCGCTGATGGTGGACGACCTGGACATCTAACAGGGAGGCCTGCGGCGGCCGGGGCGCCGACCCCACCCAAGGGCATGACTCCCTTGGCAGCCCCCCCATGGGCGGGGCAGCCGCAGGCATGACGCGCCGCCATGCGCCCCCGCAAGGCGGCCCCAGAGAAAGGTTTTTGGAAAGGGGGTCCGGGGGAAGAACCTTTTTTCCCAAAAAGGTTTCCCCCCGGCCGCCGGAGGCCAAAGGGCCACAACACAACGAGGATAACCCGTGGACAATCCGACCAATCCGACCATCAGCATCGAGAAGGAAATCCAGAAATCGTACCTGGAGTATTCGCTTTCGGTCATCATCGGGCGCGCGATTCCGGACGTGCGCGACGGCCTGAAGCCCGTGCACCGGCGCATCCTGTTCGCGCAGCACGAGCTGGGCAACAGCTACACCCGGCCCTACAAGAAATCCGCCCGCGTGGTGGGCGACGTCATCGGCAAGTACCACCCGCACGGCGACTCCGCCGTGTACGACGCCTTGGTGCGCATGGCCCAGACCTTCTCCATGCGCGACCCGCTGGTGGACGGCCAGGGCAACTTCGGTTCCATCGACGGCGACGCCGCGGCGGCCATGCGATACACCGAGGCCCGCATGTCCCGCCTGGCGGGCGAGTTTTTGGCCGACATCGACAAGAAGACCGTCGATTTCCGGCCCAACTACGACAACTCGCTGCAGGAGCCCGTGGTCCTGCCCACCAAGGTCCCCAACCTGCTGCTCAACGGCTCCTCGGGCATCGCCGTGGGCATGGCCACCAACATCCCGCCCCACAACCTGGGCGAGCT
>CAYUIN010000692.1:0-1691 GCA_964444695.1 uncultured Desulfocurvus sp. | reverse complement strand
GGGATTATCCCCTTAAGCGGGTCCAGGGCAGCGCCCTGGCCGCCGGAGGCATTCCGCCCGCGCCCACGACCACCCGCTCGGCCATGTCGCCCCCGTGCCCGGAGCGCCGCCGTTGCGGCGGGTTGACGGGGTGGGCGTTTGGTTGGAGGATTGGGGGATGTGCGGGAGATTCGGGTTCGATATTCCGGCTCGGGTGTTGGCCGAGGCGTTTGGGGTGTCCGTGGCGCCGGAGGCGTTGCGGGCGCGCTGGAACGTCGCGCCGACGCAGGAGGTGTTGGCGGTGCGGGCCGGTCGCGAGGCGTTTTCGGCGCGTTGGGGGCTGGTGCCTTCGTGGGCGAAGGACGTGCGGATCGGGGCGCGGATGATCAATGCGCGGGCGGAGACGCTGGCGGCCAAGCCCGCGTATCGGGAGGCGCTGCGGGCGCGGCGGTGTATCGTTCCGGCGTCGGGATTCTACGAGTGGGGGCCCGGCAGGCAGCCGCATTGGCTGCGGCTGGCGGGCGGCGCGCCCATGGGCTTTGCGGGGTTGTGGGAGACGTGGCGCGGGCCGGACGGCGGAGCGCCGCTGGTCAGCTGCACCATCGTGACGGTGGCGGCCAACGGGGCGGTATCGCGTCTGCACGAGCGGATGCCCGCGATCTTGCGGCCGGTGGATTATGGGGACTGGCTGGATGCGGGGGCTGCGGCCCCGGGGGCGTTGTTGCGGCCGTATGCGGGGGAGATGGAGATCTGGCCGGTGTCGGCGCGGGTCAACTCGCCGCGCAACGACGGGCCGGAGCTGACGCGGCCGGTGGCGGTGCAGGGGGGGCTGTTGTAGCGCCGCGGGGTCGGGGCGGGCCGGAGTGCGGGCCGGTGTGGAGGCGCCCTGCGGGGCGCTTTTCGTGGGCCGGGGGCCGGGTCAGGCGTTGAAGCTTTCCTTGATCTGGCGGAACAGGGACAGCAGGTACGGCTCGGGGACTTCGTGGCCGTCGACGACCATGTGCTCCAGGCGGGCCGTGAGGTTGCGGCTGGGGGTCAGGGTCCGGCGGAGCAGGAAGACGACGTTTTGTTCGCGCTCGGCCTCGCGCACGCACACGCGCAGGGCCCAGTGTTCCCGGTCGCGGTCCCAGGTGACGTCCACTTCGCGCCCGGCGCGCTGGCTGCGCTGGACCAGGGACACGAGGCGGCGGGCGGTGAAGTGTCCGCGCCCCTTGCCCGCCACGCCCAGGAACTCGCCGCGCCCGCTCTGGATCACCAGGGGCAGGGCCAGGAATTCGGCGTCCGGGCGGGGGTGCAGGGGGTTGTCCTTCTGGATGCGGCGGCGGACGTAGTCTTCCAGGCGGGCGTTTTCGCGGCGCAGGGCGTCGGCCTCGTCGCGGGTCCGGTCCAGAGCCTGGGCGGCGGCGTCCAGCTCCCGGCGCAGCCCGGCGACCTCGCCGCGCAGGGCCTCGATCTCCTTGCGGTAGACGCCCTGGGCTTCCAGGAGCCCGGCGAGCTTGTCCAGCACGGCGGCGGAACGCGCGGTTTCGGAATCCGCGCCCGGGGCCATGCCCGGGTCCAGGTCGGCGGGAATGTCCGCGCGCGCCCCAGGGCCGAAACGGAAGGCCCGCTCACCCCCGGCGTCCTCGGCGGTCCACTTGTCGTCGTACACGGCGTGCATCTCCCGGAACACGTCCACGGCTCCCGGCCCCGGCCCGTCCCGGCGACGGCCG
>CAYUIN010000691.1:0-1692 GCA_964444695.1 uncultured Desulfocurvus sp. | reverse complement strand
CCTTTCTCAGTGGTCGTGCCGATGGTCCCTGTGGCCCGCCCGCCGGTGATCTTCTGCTTGATGACCGGGGCGGAACTGACGTCGCCGTCGAGCACGATGGCCAGGCGCTCGTTGACATGCTCGCCGGTCAGGCGCGCGAACTTGCGCCCGCCCGCGTTGTTGAAGGTCAGCGACACGTAGGGCTGGCCGAACTGGTCGTACTGGACCTGGGCGTTGGAAATGTATTCACCCGTGAGCAGGGCTTCCTTGTGCAGCACGATGGGCCGCTCGAGGTAGGTCCCGTCCGGGTTGAGGTGCTTGATGACCGACAGCTCGCGGCCGGTGCGCTTGGCGTCCTCGGGCTTGGTGGTGTCGTCCACCAGCTTGAACTCCAGGTGCGCGGTGCGGCCGATGATCTCGATGGCGCGCTTGGGGTCGTCCAGGCCGGGCAGCTGGACCTGGATGCGGTTGTCCTGCTGGCGGCGGATGTCCGGCTCGGCAACGCCGAACTGGTCGATGCGGTTGCGGATGGTCTTGACCGCCTGCTCCATGGTCAGCTTCTCGATGTACTTCACGTACTCGGGCTTCATGGTCAGCAGGTAGCGCAGGCCGTCCGCCTGCTGGGCGTGCCCGGAGACGGTCAGGTGCGAGGCGTAGGTGTCCTTGATGAGGGCGTCGAAATCGGCCTGCTGGTCGGGCTTGGTCAGCACGATGGACAGCTTGCCGTCGGGGGTGACCTCGGGCTTGTACACGGCGATGCGCTTGTCGCGGGCCTGGCTCTTGAGCTCCTCGCCCATCTGGGCCAGGGCGTATTCGGAGGCCTTCTTGACGTCCACGCCCAGCGTCAGGTGGACGCCGCCCTTGAGGTCCAGGCCGAGGCTGATCTCGTCGCCGGGCAGCACGGAGCGCAGGGCCGAGTCCTTGGCGACGTAGGACGGCAAGGCCCAGGCCAGGCCCAGGATGGTGACCGCCAGGGCGATGACGATGCGGATACGCAGGGTCCCTTTCATGTGTTCTCCTCGTGCGAAGCGGTGCCGGGGCCGCGCCGGGGGCGTCGGCCCGCGAAGTGCAGCCGCTTGATACGCCTAATGAAAAAGGAAGGCAAGCCGCACCGGCGCCCGGCCCGTGGGCCCTGCGGGTGGCGTACTTGCCTTGCCTTGTGCCGCGCCGGGGCGCAGCCGCACTACTTCTTGCCCTTTCCGGCGTCCTTGGGGGCGTGGTCGGCCAGGCTGGAAACGAAGTTGCGGTTGATCTCCACGACCATGTTGTTGCCCAGGTCCACGGAGAGCACGTCGCCGTTCACTTCGACGATCCGGCCGTACATGCCGCCGCCGGTCAGGACCTTGTCGCCCTTCTTCAGGCCGGCGAGCAACTCGCGGTGCTGCTTCTGCTTCTTCTGCTGCGGACGGATGAGCAGGAAGTAGAAGATCACGAACATCAAAATCAGGGGCATCATGGCGCCCAGCGCGCCGCCGGTGCCGCCGTCGCCGCCCGCGGGCGGAGCCATGGCGTAGGCTACTTCGGGAAAGAACATCGGTCCTCCGAGGGATTGGGATGACCCCGCCGCGACCGGCGGGACTGTGGTCGCAAATATGCCGGGCGCGGTCCGCCGGGCGGGCCGCGTCACAAGGGGAGGACTTAAAACGAACGTCCGCTTTCGTCAATGAAAATCGGGCCCGAACCCAGGCGGAACCCGCCTGTTTCCGGGCCCGG
>CAYUIN010000690.1:0-1695 GCA_964444695.1 uncultured Desulfocurvus sp. | reverse complement strand
GGCGGGTGGGCCTAGGTGTGCTTGCGTTCCCAGTCGGGGACGGCGCCGGGGTCTTCGACTTCCTCCCAGCCGGTGAACATCGCGATGATGTGTGCCGAGAGGGTGTGGCCGGTGGTGGTCATGTAGACGTGGACCACGATGAAGGCCAGGAAGCCGTAGGCTCCGATGGTGTGCAGCAGGGCCACGGTGTCCAGGGACAGGGAGGTCAGTCCCAGGGCGGCCCAGTCGTTGTAGTAGAGGTAGGCGATGCCGGTGACGATCTGGTACGGGATGAGCAGCGTGGAGATGGAGAGGTAGGTCAGCCGCTGCAGGGGGTTGTGCTTGGCGCGCTGGGTCTTGGGCACGGGGTGCGGCTCGCCGCGGAAGATGCCCGAGACGTAGTACATGGCCACCTCGTAGATCTTGCGGGTGGTGGGCGTGTACTGCTTCCATTCGCCGGTGGTCAGCAGCCAGAAGACGATGAACACGTACAGTCCGAGCCAGGTCCAGGCGCAGAACTCGTGCACGGCCACGGCCTTTTCGAAGCCGAGCAGGGAGAACGAGCCGTGGACCTCCAGGCCGGTGGCGGCCAGGATGATGATCAGCGCGCCCTGGAACCAGTGCCAGAAGCGTTCGAACCGGGTGTACAGGTAGACCTTCTTCATGCCGTTTCTGATGGCTTCGTTCATGACTGGTTCTCCTTGCCGTTGCGGCTCTTGGACGCGGCGCGCATGGCGCCGTGGATGCCCACGCCGATCAGGGAGGCGACGACGGCCAGCCAGCCGATCCAGTCCACGGCCGGGGCGCCGTCGCGTCCGGGCATGTAGAACCCGGCGAGGTTGGCCAGGCGGCCCTGCTTGGAGTGGCATTCGCCGCAGGCCACGACGTTGTCCTTGGGCGCGACCATGTGGGTGGTCGGGTAGGCCCAGGCGGTGTCGACGAATCCGAACTCGCCGGAGTAGTCCAGCCCGGCGGTCTTCATGCCCGACTCGATGGCCGGGCCCCATTCGTAGCTCTTCCAGAAGGCGGCGGGGTCCTTGCCGAACAGGTGCGGCACGACCATGGTCAGGTTCTTGGTGTCGTAGGGCGTCTTTCCGCGATGGACCTTGAAGGGCATGATCCGGGCGGTGGGGTCGGCGCCGTCGCCCACGGGCCAGGACAGGGCGACCTCATGGGACGGGTCGATCTTGTCCACGGCGCGCACGGTGGTCATGGAGCCGTTCCACCAGTAGTACTCGGGAATGACGTTCATCTCCCAGCGGAAGTTGCCCTTCTTGGAGTCGTAGGAGTGGCGGTCGTAGGGGCCGTCCTCGGTGTAGGGCTTGCCGTCCTTCTTCTTGCCCGCGGTGGACCAGTCCCAGTACATCTTGGTGGGCTTTTCGCGCGCGAATTCCGGGATGTGGCAGGCCTGGCAGGCGACCTTGTCGGTGTGGTCGTTGGCCTTGTGCCCGGCCTTGTGCGGCGTGGCGCTGTGGCAGGATTCGCAGGTGATCTTGGGCTCGAGGTCGTTTTCGAGCAGGCTCTTGCGCTCCTTGGCCGCCGGGTTGGCGTAGATGCGTCCGGCGATGTCGTGCACGGTGGTGGTGTGGCAGCGGGTGCAGTCGAAGTTCTGCCCGTCCACGCCCATGTGCACGTCGAGCTGCTTGTTGGGAGCCGCCAGCGAGGAGTCCAGGTCGCCGTGCTTCACGCCGTCGCCGCCGCCGCCGAAGAAGTGGC
>CAYUIN010000689.1:0-1698 GCA_964444695.1 uncultured Desulfocurvus sp. | reverse complement strand
CTGTATTCTCTGGTAGCGGGGACAGGATTTGAACCTATGACCTTCGGGTTATGAGCCCGACGAGCTACCGTACTGCTCCACCCCGCAACGCTGTAGGAAGAGTGGGTATAGGCGGGATCACCGGGCTTGTCAACTTTGTTTACAACTTTTTTCAAATCGCTTAAGAGGGGCCGTCATGCACGAGAAACCCGCCGTCACCATCGTCGTCCCCGTTTTCAACGAGGAAGGGAACCTGGGGCCGCTCATGGCCGAGATATCCGCCGCCATGAACCCCTGCGGGCATCCCTGGGACGTGCTGTTCGTCAACGACGCCAGCACCGACTCCTCCCTTGCCGTCATCAAGGACCTCGCCGCAAGCGAACCCCGCGTGCGCTTCGTGTCCTTCAAGGAAAACAGGGGCCAGTCCGCCGCCTTCGCCGCCGGGTTCGCCGCAGCCTCGGGCGAGATCGTCGTCACCATCGACGCCGACCTGCAAAACGACCCCGCCGACATCCCCGCCCTGCTGGACACCATGGCCAAGGAACACGTGGACATGGTCATCGGCTGGCGCAAGAAGCGCAAGGACACCTGGATCAAACGCATCAGCTCGCGCCTGGCCAACCGCATCCGCGACTGGTGGACCCGCGAGACCGTGCGCGACACCGGCTGCTCCCTCAAGGCCATGCGCACCGACATCGCCCGCCGCCTGCACGTCTTCAAGAACATGCACCGCTACCTGCCCACCCTGGTCAAGATGCAGGGCGGCACCGTGGCCGAAGTCCCCGTGAACCACCGCCCGCGCATGCACGGCGTGTCCAAATACGGCACCTGGGACCGCGCCAAGGCCGGGATCTACGACCTCATCGGCGTGCGCTGGCTCCAGGACCGCGCCATCCGCTACGAGATCGACGAGCGCAACTAGACCCGCGCTCCGCCCCCTTTTCAGCGCCCGCGCCTTGCGTTACCCTGCGCCAGGCGCCGCGCCACCGCGCGGCACTCCCCGGCGCGCCCCACGCCGCGCCCAACCACCGGCCACAAGGCGCCCCATTGGACAAACAGACCCGCACCCTCGTCAAAGGCTTCGTGCTCATCGCCACCCTCGTCGGCGTCGGCCTCGCAGTGCGCCGCCTCGGCCTGGACGAGTCCCTGAACGAACAATGGATCGACGCCCACATCCGGGGCCAGGGCGCCCTGGGCTGGCTGACCTTCCTGGCCGTGGCCACCCTGTTCACCGGCGCCGGGCTGCCCCGGCAGATCATCAGCTTCCTGGCGGGCTACGCCTACGGCTTCGTCGCCGGGACCGCCATCGCCACCCTGGGCACCGCCCTGGGCGCCGCCGCGACGTTCTTCTACGCCCGCTTCCTGGGCCGCTCCCTCGTCGCCCGCCGCCTGGGCCGCCGCATCGCCAAGGTCGACGCCTTCCTGCACGACAACCCCTTCTCCATGACCCTGATCATCCGCCTGATGCCCGTGGGCAGCAACATCCTGACCAACCTCGTGGCCGGAGTCTCCTCCGTGCGCGCCACGCCCTACCTCCTGGGCTCCGCCCTGGGCTTCATCCCCCAAACCGCCATCTTCGCCCTGCTGGGCAGCGGCTTCAAGGTCGACTTCGCCTGGCGCGTCGCCACCTCCGCCATCCTCTTCGCCCTCTCCACCTGGCTCGGCTGGCGCCTCTACCGCACCAAACGCCGCGCCGCCGCCGCCCTCGACGACGAGTAG
>CAYUIN010000688.1:0-1701 GCA_964444695.1 uncultured Desulfocurvus sp. | reverse complement strand
GCCCGGGACGGCGCCCTGGACGGGCGCCGCGTGCTGCTGGTGGACGACGTGATGACCACGGGCACGACCCTGGAGGAGTGTGCCAGGGTCCTGTCCCGGGCGGGCGCGGCCCAGGTCCGCGTTCTGGTGCTGGCCCGCGCTGGCGCCCGGGGTTGAAAGGTATTTCCACGACGGGCCGCATGCGGCGCGAAACATATGGAAACGGCCGTGCGCTTCGTGTAGCATGGATGAGCCGCTCCTGCCCGGGCGGCCCTCTGGGCTCAACCGCAACACGGATCGCCGATGCCAAAGAAGACCGACGCCTGCGTGGGCACCTGTTTCCGCTCCGAACTGCGCGACGTGTGCAAGCTCCTGGACGAGGCCGGGGTCCCGCCGGATCCCAAATGGACCTCGCTGATCATGTACCTGCGCAGCCTGAAGTACAACGAGGCCCTGTCCACGTCCCAGAAGGGCGCGGTCCAGGAGTTGTTTTTGGACATCCTGCGCTCGCGCGATTTCAGCGACGAGCGCTACCGCGAGGTGGCCCTGGCTCAGGAACATATCGTGGCCTCGCCCTATATGCAGAAGCTGCAACTGGCCCTGTCCGAGTCCGCCCAGCTGGTGCGCGATTTCGGCACCCTGCTGGAACGGCGCCGGGGCGACGTGCAGGACCTGGGCGACTTCACCGTGAAGACCGTCAGCGGCGGCACCCCGCCGGACCAGGCCGTGCGCAGCCTGCGCGAGGCGTTCCACAAGCTGGTCCAGGCCCTGGACGAGGACGTCCGCACCCTGGAGACCGTGGCCCGTACAGACGACCTGACCGGCCTGGCCAACCGCCGGGGGCTGGACGAGCGCCTGGACGCCTGCGTGACCCGCGTGGCGGCGGACAATACGCCTCTGTCGCTGCTGATGCTGGACATCGACCTGTTCAAGAACGTCAACGACACCTACGGCCACCAGGTGGGGGACCACGTGCTGCGCGCCGTGGCCCGGCACATGGCCGAAGAGGCGGGCGAGGCCTCGGGCGGCACGGCGTTTTGCGCGCGCTACGGCGGCGAGGAATTCGTGGTGCTGCTGGACGGGCAGGGCTTGGCCCGCGCGGGGGAGATCGCCGAGCGCATCCGCGAGCGCGTGTCCCGCGTGGCCTTCGACCTGAGCGCCCCCGGCGCGGGCGGCAAAAAGACCCGCGTTCAGTGCACCGTGAGCATCGGCGTCTGCCAGGTGGATCCGCACTGGGGGGACATGATGGTGCAAAGAATGCTTGACTGCGCGGACGCGGCGCTTTACGAGGCCAAGCGATCAGGCCGCAACAAGGTCGTCTGCTTCGGCGAGGGCGGAACCGGGGGGTGAACCCCGGCTATCCGAATTTTCGCGGGAGAAGGGGTTGACTATTGCCGCCTTTGTCGAGTACAAGCCCTTTCTCTTTCTTTGGAGGTATTCATTACATGTACGCGATTATCGAAACCGGCGGCAAGCAGTTCCGAGTTGAGGAAGGCCGCACCATCAAGGTTCAGAAGCTTCAGGCCGAGGCCGGCTCTGAGGTCGTCATGGATAAGGTCCTGCTGGTCGGCGAAGGCTCCGGCATCAAGGTCGGACAGCCCTACGTCGAGAAGGCCCAGGTCTCCTGCGAGGTCGTCGAGCACGGTCGCGACAAGAAGATCGTGGTCTTCCACAAGCGCCGCCGCAAGGACAGCATGAAGAAGCAGGGCCACCGGCAGGACT
>CAYUIN010000687.1:0-1703 GCA_964444695.1 uncultured Desulfocurvus sp. | reverse complement strand
GGCGGCCCAAAAGAGGGATTCTCAAGGGGATTATTCCCTTGAGCGGGGTCTGGGGACCCCCAGTCCTTAGCTTGCCCCGACCAAAGGGAGAGGGCGAGCTTAGGACTGGGGAGAGCAGAGAGAGCGCCCCAGCCGCCGGAGGCATTCGCCTTGCCCCCGGGACGCTCCGGCCTTGCCCGTCCGGTGGTTGTGGTTGTAGGGTTCTCGGGCAAGTGCGAGGAGGAGCGATGATGACGGATGCGACGGGATTGACGCTGGGCAGGCGCGAGTTGGCGCAGGTGGAATTCGTGATCCGCTGGCAGAGCGACGAGGCGGCGCACGAGGAACACTTCCTGGCGCGCAAGGTCAACCCCTGGCGGGACATCCTGCCCCCGGGCATGGACGAGGCCCTGCGCGGGGCCGTGGCCGGAGACGTGGTGCGCGAGACGTACATCCCAGGCAAGCTCGTGCCCGGGCCGCGGCCGCGCAAGGTCGCCGCCATCCCGCGCGACTGCTTCCGGCCCTTCAAGCTGCGCGGCGAACTGATCACGCCCCGGGCCGGGCGCTTCTACCCCTACGGCCTGCTCAACGCCCACCCCGGCATCCGCAGCACGGACGTGCGCCCCGCCTTCCGCGTGCTGGCCGTCGGCGACGCCGAACTCAACGTGGACTTCAACCACCCCCTGGCCGACCGCGAACTGGACGTCGAAGCCCGCGTGCTGTCCGTGTACCCCAAGGCGGGCGTGTCCAGAAACACCCTGCCCGACTGGATATTCGACATCTGCGAGGACGGCCCCGGCATGCAGGCCCGCGCCAGGGGCCTGCGCACCGACTTCGCCTCGCCCACAGCCCTGAGCCGCCCCGACAGCGCCCCGGACGCCCAGTTCTACGCCCAGCCCCGGCCCCTGCCGCACATCGACGCCACCGCCGCCGGGCACCTACAAGCCGCCTACGCCGCCCTCGCCAAGCCCGGCGACCAGGCCCTGGACCTCATGGCGGGCCGCTTCTCCCACCTGCCGGATGGCCACGGCCTCACCGTCACCGGCCTCGGCCTCGGCAGCGACGACCTGGCCGCCAACCCGGCGCTGACCACCCGCACCGAGCACGACCTCAACCACGACCCCACGCTCCCCTACCCCGACGCAGCCTTCGACCTCGTCCTGAACTCCCTGTCCTTCGAATACCTCACCGACCCCGCCGCCGTGCTGGCCGAGGTCCACCGCACCCTGCGCCCCGGCGGCACCGTCGCCGTCGCCCTGTCCAACCGCTGGTTCCCTGAAAAGGCCACCACCCTCTGGACCCAGCTCCACGACTACGAACGCCTGGCCCTGGTCCTCGACCACCTCCTGAGCACCGGCTTCACCCACTGCGCCACCGCCACCTACCGCAACTGGCCCCGCCCCACGGACGACCCCCACATCGCCCAAACCCTCGACTCCGACCCCCTGCTCATCGCCACCGCCCGCAAGGCCTAGGCCACGGACCGACCAGACGCGGCGGCGGCGCCAGGGGGCGGTGTGTGCCTCCGGCGGTTGGGCTTCGCCCAAACCCACCAGGGCTCTGCCCTGGACCCGCTCAAGGGGATAATCCCCTTAAGAATCCCTACTTGGGGCCGCCCGACGGGTTGACCATGCGAAAGGCTCGGCAGTCGCCGAGCCTTTCACGTTGAGCAACCCGTCGGGCGGCCCCATTTAAGGATTCTTAAGGAAATTATTTCCTTAAGC
>CAYUIN010000686.1:0-1704 GCA_964444695.1 uncultured Desulfocurvus sp. | reverse complement strand
CCATGGGCTCGAGCACCGAGAAGTCCGCCTTCGGCCCCACGGCCAACCCCTGGGACCTGGCCAAGGTCCCCGGCGGGTCGAGCGGCGGTTCGGCGGCGGCCGTAGCCGCGCGCCAGTGCTTCGGCGCCCTGGGCACGGACACCGGCGGCTCCATCCGCCAGCCCGCCGCCTTCTGCGGCTGCGTGGGCCTCAAGCCCACGTACGGCCGCGTCTCGCGCTGGGGCTGCGTGGCCTACGGTTCCAGCCTGGACCAGATCGGCCCCATGGCCCGCACCACCCGCGACGCGGCGCTCTTGCTCTCGGCCATCGCCGGGTTCGACCCGCAGGACTCCACCAGCGTGGACGTCCCCGTGCCGGACTACCTGGCGGCCATGGACGCCCGGAAGGACCTCTCCGGGGTGCGCATCGGCATGCCCGAGGAGTTCTGGGGCCAGGGTCTGGACCCGGAGGTGGAGGCCGCCTGCCGCGCCGCCGTGGACATGGCCGAGGCCCTGGGCGCCACCGTGGTCCCCGTGGCCCTGCCGCACACCAAGTACGCCATCGCCGCCTACTACATCATCGCCATGGCAGAGGCCTCCTCGAACCTGGCGCGCTTCGACGGCGTGCGCTACGGGCTGCGCGACAAGGAGGCCACGGAGCTGATCGAGATGTATGTGGCCTCGCGCAGCAAGGGCTTCGGCGAGGAGGTCCAGCGCCGGATCATGATCGGCACCTACGTGCTTTCGGCGGGCTACTACGACGCCTACTACCGCAAGGCCGCCCAGGTCCGCCGCCTGATCCGGGGCGACTTCCTGAAGGCCTTCGAGCAGTGCGACGTGCTCTGCGGCCCGGCCTCGCCGGTCACGGCCTGGAACATCGGCTCCATGAGCGCGGATCCGCTCAAGATGTACCTGATGGACATCTTCACCATCAGCCTGAACCTGGCGGGCCTGCCGGGCCTGTGCCTGCCCGTGGGGCTGGGCGCGGCCAGCGGCATGCCCGTGGGCCTGCAACTGCTCGGCCCGGCCTTCGGCGAGGCGGACCTGCTGGGCACTGCGGGCGCCCTGGAACGCGCCCTGGGCCCCCTGCCCGAGCCCGCCGGGCTGTAGGCCGCCCGGCCCGCAGCGCCGGGCGAGGACGACCCGTCATGAGCATCGCGGTTGCCGTCAGCGGCGGCACGGACAGCACCCTGGCCCTGGCGCTCCTGTTGGAGCGGGGCCGGGGCGTGCTGGCCGTGCACGGTCACTTCCTGCCGCCGGACCCGGCGCGGCGCGAGGCCGCCGCGCGGCTGGGCGCGCTGTGCCGCGAGCTGGGAGCACAGTTCCTGGAGCTGGACCTCTCGCGCGCCTTCCACGAGGCCGTCATCGCCCCGTTCACGGCGGCCTACGCCCGGGGCCTGACGCCCAACCCCTGCGCGGCCTGCAACAAATCCATGAAATTCGGCCTGCTGTACGAGGCCGCCCGGGAGCGCGGGGCCACCGCCGTCGCCACCGGGCACTACGCCCGCCTGGACGGCGAGGGCCAGGCCCTGCGCTTGCGGCGCGGGGCGGACCCGGCCAAGGACCAGAGCTACTTCCTGTCCCTGGTGCCGCGCGATGCCCTGGCGCGCGCCGTGCTGCCCCTGGGCGGCTGGACCAAGGACGCCGCCCGCGCCGAGCTGGCCCGGCGCGCCGTTGCGCCGCCGCTGCCCAGCGAGAGCCAGGAGATCTGCTTCATCCCCGGCGA
>CAYUIN010000685.1:0-1705 GCA_964444695.1 uncultured Desulfocurvus sp. | reverse complement strand
ACAACCCGCTGCACGTGGGCTCGCCGTCCAACGGCGACCTGTGGATCATGTACGTCAGCCCCGGAGACGTGGTACATGCCGGGGAAGAGCTGTTCAACATCTCGATCATGAAACAGGAGAAGGCCGTCCTGTCTCCGGCGGAGGGCGTGGTCCGGCGCGTGCTCAAGTCCGCCAACTTCAAGGACGACAAGAAGATGGTGCCCGTGCTGGAAGGCGAATTGCTGGTGGAACTGGGGCCCATTCCCCTGACCTGCCCGACCTGTAGCGCGCACATCATCGGCGAGAAGTACAAGTTCTGCCCCGAGTGCGGGCAGAAGCTCTAGCGCGCCGGGCCACGGGCCCGGACGGACCATAGCGGCGTGTGTGACGGCCCGGGGGCGGACGAGATAAGCCGCCCCCGGGGCGAAAGCGACTAATATCGAATGCGTCTGGAACACAGTCGGATGGGGAGTTCCACCACAGCGCATTCTCTTTCCATGCCTTGAAGGAGGAGAGCATGGCCAAAGCCAAGAAAGCCGAGCCCACGAAGGCGGAGCAGGACAAGAAGCCCGATGCCCCCAAGAACACCGGGGCCGGGCCCGACCTCGCCGCCTTGCGCAAGCAGATCGTCCTGAGCGGTGCGGACATCACGGCCATCGGCGAGGAAGCCGAGATCCTGGTCGGCGGCAAGAACTACAACACGGCCATCATCAGCCAGGTTCCGGGCATCCGCGCCCCGCAGTTCAGGGCCATCTCCTCCATCGCCTTCCATAAGGTCCTGGACGAGACCAAGGTCAACGCGGCCCTGGTCCGCTCCACCGTGGACGCGGAATACAACCGCGTCGACTGGAGCGACGAGGAGGTCAACAAGGACTCCGAATTCCTGCAGAAGTTCGTGCGCGGCATCGCCAAGATCGTCCGCGCCGCCGCGCAGGACGGGCCCCTGGTCAAGCTGCGCACCTTCGTCAACAACGTCGTGGACGGCTTCGCCACCTCGCCCGAGGGCATCGACCAGCTGCGCAAGCGCTCCGTGCTCGTGCAGTCCGCCATCCTCTCCGTGGTCATGCCGCCCGAGGTGGAGCAGGCCGTGCGCGAGGCCTACCTCGGCATCTGCAAGGAAGCCGGGCTGGAAGACGTTCCCGTGGCCGTGCGCTCCTCCGCCGCCGGCGAGGACAGCCGCAAGAAGGCCTTCGCCGGCCTCCAGGACACGTACCTGAACATCGTCGGCGAGAACATGTGCGTGGACGCCTACCACTGGGACTGCGCCTCGGCCTACAACCTGCGCTCCATGACCTACCGCCGCGAGGCCATTCTCGACGCCATCGCCAAGGCCGAGCAGACCGGCGACGACGAGATCGCCGTCACGGCCAAGAAGGAATGGGCCATCGAGAACACCTCCCTGTCCGTGTGCATCATGCGGATGATCAATCCCATGATCTCCGGCACCGCCTTCTCGGCCGACACCGCCACCGGCTGCCGCGGCACGGACAAGAAGGAGCTGGTCTCCATCGACGCCAGCTACGGCCTGGGCGAGGCCGTGGTGGGCGGCATGGTCACTCCGGACAAGTTCTACGTCTTCAAGCGGGACGACGGGGCCGAGGTGGTCATCCGCTTCATGGGCTACAAGGACAAGAAGATCGTCTACGCCCCGGCGGGCGGCACCGAGGTCCAGAAGGTCGAGGACCTGGAGGCCTACCAGTGGTCCCTGTCCCTGGCCCAGGCCGAG
>CAYUIN010000684.1:0-1706 GCA_964444695.1 uncultured Desulfocurvus sp. | reverse complement strand
CCGTCCGCCACAGCCGCCGCCCCGTCGGCGCAAAATTCCAGGTCCAGCCGCCCTTCCGGCAGCCGCCGCCGGGCCGGGTCCAGGTCCAGCACCGTCTCCCGCCCCGGCGACACCCGCGCCAGGCCCCAGTCCGAGCCCGCCGCCGTGCGCAACACCGCCAGATACGTGCCGCAGCCCATGGGCACCCGCCGCGTCCCGTCCGGCTCGAGCCCCAGCCGCGCCACCGGGCGCATGAACCCCGAGTTGAAGACCGAAAGTACCACGGCGGCCCTCGGCGCATCCTCCGCACCGTCCGCTGCGGCGTCCTGCGCCGTGTCCGGCTCGGCTCCCCGCGCTTCATCCCGCGCCACGTCCGCCCCCGCCACGCGCAGCAGCAGCGTGCCCGTAGGCGCATAGGCCGCCGTGCGGTGGACCACGGTGTAGCCGCGCGGGCCGCTGGACACGGACTCCCCGCCCCAGTCCCGCGCCGCGCCCCGTTCCCCGTCCCCGGGCGGCGGGCCGTAGCCCATGGCCAACACCAGGGGGGCCTTGCCCAGATGCGGCACGAACCAGGCCTCGTCCAGGCCCGGCGCGGGCTCCGAGGCGCCCAGGAAGTGCCAGCCGTCGCCGGTCCAGACCTCCACCCAGCCGTGGTTGGACTCCGTGTGCTGCCACATGGGCACCGTGGCCGTGCGCGCGGGCAGCCCGACGCTGCGCGCCGCGCAGACGTACAGTTTGGACAGCTCCCCGCAACGCCCGAAGCCGCGCCCCGCCACGTCCAGCGGCGCCAGGGCGTAGCCGTTCGTCGGCTTGTACTCCGCCTGCTCCAGGCACCACAGGTTCACCACCAGCGCCGCCTCGGCCATGCTCCGGCAGCCCTGCACCAGCGGCGCAAGCTCCGCAAAAAACCGCGCCCGCCAGGGCCTGAAGACCTCGTTCCCGGCCCGGTGCGGCAGCACGTCGCGCAGGAACAGCGCGAACGGCACCGTCCGGCCCCAGGGCATTGCCCAGCGCGCGGCAAAGGCGTACTCAAGATTCTCGCCCAACGCGGCGGCGTCCAGCGTGGCCGCGTCCTGCACGGGCAGCCCGGCCACCAGGAATTCCGCCGCCAGCCGCCGGTCCGTGCCCGGCGCGTAGGCCCGCAAAAACGCCCGCAGCTCGGGCGCGTTGCTTCCGGCGGCCTCAAGCACGGCGGCCACGTCCCCGGGCGCCACGGCCTCGCGCCCCGGCGCCGCAAGGCTCCCGGCCCCCGCGCCCCAGGCCCGGCCCGGCCCGAACACGACCCACGCCATGCACACGACGACCGCACAACACAGCCCCGCACGCGACAGCGCCCTCCTGCGGGGGCTCGCCGCCCTGGCCTTCTTCTGCCTGGCCACCTTCGGGCACGAATCCGTGAGCACCGTCTACGTCTCCATCTTCAACATCTTCGGCCGCCGGGCCATGGAATCCGGCCTGCACCTGCTGTCCCTGACCGCCCTGGCCCTGGCCGCCGCCTGGACCCTGCGCGGCCCCGAGGCCCGCACCGCCTGGACCCGCCGCCGCCTCACGGCGGCCGCCCTGGCCCTGGCCCTGACCGTCGCCGCCGACGCGACCCTGGTCAGCACCAACGTCGAACGTATCCATTACGTTCAGTACGCCGCCCTGGCAATCCTGCTGCGCCGCTGGACCGGCAACGACCTCCTCGTCCTGACCCTGTGCGTCGCGGGCGGCGCCCTGGACGAGCT
>CAYUIN010000683.1:0-1709 GCA_964444695.1 uncultured Desulfocurvus sp. | reverse complement strand
AGGCCGCCCATCTCGGGATTCTTAAGGGCGAAAGCCCTTAAGCCGCCGGAGGCCCGCGCCCGCGCCCACGCGCAACCGGTCCGCCATTTCCTCCTTCCCGCATCGCATCGCACCGCGCCTCCACCCTTTTTGCTTGACCCGTGGCGGGGGGGTCGGATAGATACCCGTGTGCCCCGCGTGCGGGGCGCTTTTGCGCCCACGTAGCTCAGTAGGTAGAGCGCGTCCTTGGTAAGGACGAGGTCAGCAGTTCAATTCTGCTCGTGGGCTCCAGGCGATCAGGCCCCGGACTTTGGTCCGGGGCTTTTTTCGTGCGCTCTAGCGTCGGCGCAGGGTGTCGAGGATGGTGCGGGCGCGGTGGGCGTAGGTGTGCTGGGCGGCGATGCGGGCGCGGGCGGCGGCGATGACGCGGCGGGCGGCGGCGCGGTCGCGGGCGTAGCGTTCGGCCAGCGGGGCGATCTGGTCCGGGGTGTCGTAGCAGACGGTTTCCGTGCCGGGGTCGAAGAGTTCCTCCACCTGGCGGGAGCGGTCCGTGAGCAGGAAGCCGCCCGCGGCGGGGACGTCGAAGTGGCGCTGGTTGGCGGCGCCGGGCATCTGGACGCCGCCGCAGGTGAAGTTCACGGCGCTGGCGGCGTAGAGCCGGGGCAGGTCCCGGCCGTAGTAGGCCAGGGGCGGGTGCATGGTGGCGCGGTGGGCGTCCGGGCCGAGCAGGCGGGGCCAGTGGCGGTCGCCCACCAGCAGCGGCGCGGCGGGCAGCAGGGCGCGGACGAGGCGCAGGCGGTAGCGGCGGTTGCCGTCCCAGCAGGCGAGGTGCAGGGCGCCGCCCTGGGCGAGGGGGGGCAGGCTGTGGACGAGGGCGGCGAAGGCGGGGTGGTCGCGCTCCAGGACGCGGGTCAGGGGCCCGGGGGGGCGGCGGTCGGCGAGGTCCCGTGCCACGGAGGGCAGGGCGCGCAGCAGGGCGGCGGGGTAGCGGAAGTTCTTGTGGGCCTGGGCCAGCTTGTCTGTCCAGGTGCTGCCCACGAAGCTGGCGGCGAAGCGGAGGTCTTCCGGGGGCAGGGCGGCGGCGGGGTCCAGGCGGGCGGCGTCGCAGGCCAGGGGCAGGTAGCGGGCGCCGGGGATGCCCAGCGCGGCGAGCTTTTCGGCGCCGTCCGGGTCGCAGGTGAAGGGCACCAGGCAGGGCGAGGCCGGGGTGCCCCGGCCGTGGAGCATCAGCTCCGGGCTGTCCACGAACCAGGTGGCCAGGGGCAGCCGCAGCCGTTCCAGGACCTCGAACAGGGCCCCGCCGTGGTCCGCGCCCAGGAGGTTGATGCTCAACAGGGCGTCGGGGCGCTGGTCGCGGATGGTTTCCAGCAGGGCCTGGACGTAGGGCGCGCCGCCCCGTTCTGCCTCGCCCCGGGGGCGGAACACGGCGAAGTCCGCGCCCAGGGCGGCCAGGGCGGCGCAGAGTTCGCGTTCCAGGAAAAAGCCCAGGCGCAGCACGAGCAGCTTGGGGTCCCGGCCGGTGCGGGCCGGTGCGCCCTGCGGCGCGGCGGGGCGCAGGGCGCGGGCCGCGGCGGCGTAGAGGCGCGGGCGCAGGCGCAGGTAGGCCGGGTTGGGCAGCGGATGCAGCGGGGCGCCGCCGTGTGCGGCCTGCCAGCGGGTCAGGGCGGCCAGGGCGGCCTCGGGGTCCTGGTCGCGGACGTGCAGGGTGCCGGGCGGCGCCTGGTCCAGGG
>CAYUIN010000682.1:0-1714 GCA_964444695.1 uncultured Desulfocurvus sp. | reverse complement strand
CGCATCGAGGGCCGCACGGACGACATGTTCATCCTGAAGGGCGTGAACGTGTATCCGCAGCAGGTCCGCAACGTGTTGGCGACCATCGAGGGCATCGACCCCTGCTTCCAGGTGGTGCTGGAGCGCGAGGGCGGGCTGGACAGGGGCACGGTGCTGGTGGAGGCCGGGACGGACGAGTTCTTCGACGAGATCAAGAAGCACCAGCAGATGTGCGCCGAGATCCACAAGAAGCTGGATTCCGTGCTGGGCGTGGGGTTTGCGGTGCGCATCGTGGAGCGCGCCAGCCTCTACGACGGCGACGCCTGCAAGATGCAGCTGGTGGTGGACCGGCGCGAGAAGTAGCGCAGCAGGAGAGAATGCCTCGTCATGGGCCGCGCTCGGGAGACCGGGCGCGGCCTTTTTGCGCCTTGTTGCATCCAGGTTCGCTTCTTCGCTCCGGTTATGCTATGCTTGGTGGTCCAAGAACAAAGGGAGCGAGATGACGATGCTTGAATTGATGGGACGGGCGGCGCTGACGTCGCTGGGATTCTTTTGGAAGGCGGGCTGGGCCTTCGTCATGGGCTACGCCGTGAGCGCCATGATCCAGGCCTTCGTGCCCAAGAAGCACCTGGTGCGGCACATGGGCGGGGCGGACGTCCGCAGCGTGGGGCTGGCAACGGTCTTCGGGGCGGCCTCCTCGTCGTGCTCCTTCGCGGCGCTGGCGGCGGCGCGTTCGCTCATCGCCAAGGGCGCCAGCTTCATGGCGGGCGTGGCCTTCATGTTCGCCAGCACGAACCTGGTCATCGAGCTGGGCATCCTGATCTTCCTGTTCCTGGGCTGGCAGTATCTGGCGGCGGAGTTGGCGGGCGGGCTGCTGCTCATCGCCGTCAGCTCGCTGCTCATCGGCCTCACGGCGCCCCGGCCCATGGTGGAACGCATGCGCCGCAGGCTGGACGCCATGCACCACGAGCAGGATTTCGACTGGCGCGAGCGCGTGACGAGCCTGCGGGGCTGGCGCCTGGTGGGCCGGGCCTTCGTCATGGAATGGGGGATGGTCTGGCGCGAGATCCTGTTCGGCTTCACCCTGGCGGGGGCGGTGGCCGTGTTCGTGCCGCGCGGGGTGTGGGAGGCGATCTTCCTCCAGGGGCTGGACGGCATCCCGGACTGGCTGCGCCTGGTGGAAAACGTCCTGGCCGGTCCGCTGGTGGCGGCCATGACCTTCATCGGCTCCATGGGCAACATCCCGCTGGCCACGGTGCTGGCGGCCAACGGGGTCTCCTTCGCGGGGATCATGGCCTTCATCTACTCGGACCTGATGGTCCCGCCGCTGGTGGCGGTGAACGCCCGCTACTACGGCTGGCGCGCGGCGCTGTACATCGCGGGGGTGATGTTCGCGAGCATCGTGGTCACGGCGCTGACCATGCAGGGCCTGTACGCGGCCCTGGGTGCGGAGCCCAGGACCACGCGGGTGGTCGAGGAGGTGGCGCGCTTCGGGCTGGACTACACCCTGTGGCTCAACGCGGCCTTCGCCCTGGTGGCCGGGGCCCTGGTGCGCCTGTCCCGTTCCGGCGGCGGGCACGGGGGGCACGCCGACCACGGCGGCCACGACCACGAGATGCGCCCGCCCGGCGCGCTGAAGCGCTGGTCCACGCGCCTGGCCCTGGCCTGGCTGATCCTGGGCCTGAGCTTCGGCCAGCTGTAGGCGCGAACGGTCCCGGACGCCTTGCGAAAAGGC
>CAYUIN010000681.1:0-1723 GCA_964444695.1 uncultured Desulfocurvus sp. | reverse complement strand
GGAGATGCGGTCCAGGTTGGAGTGCCCGGTGCCGATGTCGTCCAGGGCGATGAGGCAGCCGTGGGCGCGGTAGGTCTCGATGAAGCGGGTCAGGATCTCGGTGTCCTGGACGCGGGATTCGATGATCTCGATGATGATGTTGCGCGGGTTGAGCCCGGCCTGGCGCACGGCCTCCAGGAACTTGCCCGAGCCGAGGATGGACTTGTCCACCAGGGACATGTCGAGGTTCACGGAGAGCAGCAGGTCGGCGCGGCGCGCGTGCAGCGGGGCGAAGCGGCGCATGGCGGCCTCGCGGCAGAGGCGGTCCAGGGCCAGACGGCGCTGGGGTGTGGTCGCCAGGTGGAACAGCACGTCGGGCGGGAAAAAGATGTCCAGCTCAGGAATCAGCCCCCGGGACAGGGCTTCCACGGCCACCACGCACTTGTTCTTGATGGAGACCATGGGCTGGAAATGGGTGACGATGTGGGATTCGTCGGCGATGGCTTCGTAGTTGAGTTCGATGGGTCTCATGAGGTTGTGGTGGTCCCGGAGGAAGAGGGGGAAGGGGGCGGCCCGGGCAGGCGGATGGGGTTCCTGCCCGGGCCGCGTGTGTGGGGGTTAGGGAGCGGTACGGGTCGCCGCCACGGCGGCGATGTCCGACTCCCCGGTGCGGATGCGCAGGGAAGACGCGATATCCAGCACAAAGACCACGCCGTCACCTTCCTTGCCCGTCTTGGCACCGGCCTGAACGGCGGCCAGGGCGGCTTCCAGGTAGGAATCGTTGACGCCGATTTCGATCCGGACCTTCTTGAGCAGGTTCACTTCCATGACCACGCCGCGGTAGGTCTCGGTGAAGCCTTTCTGGCGGCCCGAGCCAAGGACGTTGGTCACAGTCATGCTGTATATTTCCTTGGCGAAGAGAGCCTTCTTGACCGCGGTCAACCTCTCAGGCCGGATGTATGCGATGATGAGTTTCATGACTCCTCCAATAATGTGTTGTGTTGTGTGCCCGTCTTACTCGTTGGAGAAGATCTGGAAGCCGGAGTAGGCCTCCATGCCGTGCTCGGTGATGTCCAGGCCCTTGAGCTCCTCTTCCTCGGAGACGCGCACGCCCATGATGGCCTTGACCACGGAGAAGCCGATCCAGCCCATGCCGAAGGCCCAGACGAACACGGCCACGACGCCGATCAGCTGGGTGGTGAACACGGACATTTCGCCGCCGTAGAGCAGGCCGGCGGTGCCGCCGAAGCCGGGGTGGGCCAGCAGACCGGCCATCAGGGTGCCGTAGGCGCCGCAGACGCCGTGCACGGAGACCGCGCCGACCGGATCGTCGACCTTCAGGACCTGGTCGATGAACACGACGGACAGGACCACGAGGATGCCCGCGCCGGCGCCGGTGATCAGCGCGCCGACGGGCGAGAGGTTGTAGCAACCGGCGGTGATGGCGACCAGACCGGCCAGGGCGCCGTTCATGCTCATGGAGACGTCGGGCTTGCCGAACTTGATCCAGTTGGTGAGCATGGCGCCGAGCATGCCGGTGCACGCGGCCAGGGTGGTGTTCACGGCGATGTAGCCGATGGTGCCGTCAGCGGTGGTGGTGGAGCCGGGGTTGAAACCGAACCAGCCGAACCACAGGATGAACACGCCGAGCGCGGCCAGGGGGATGTTGTGGCCGGTGATGGCGTTGGCCTTGCCGTCGGGGGTGTACTTGCCGATGCGCGGTCCGACGACGATGGCGCCGGCC
>CAYUIN010000680.1:0-1729 GCA_964444695.1 uncultured Desulfocurvus sp. | reverse complement strand
CGGTCGGTGTCGTTGGAGCCGGGCCAGCCGCCTTCTATGTAGTCCACGCCCAGCTCGTCGAGCTTTTGGGCGATGCGGATCTTGTCGGCGGTGGAGAGGTTGATCTCCTCGGCCTGGGTTCCGTCGCGCAGCGTGGTGTCGTAGATGGCGATTTTTTGCGGCATCAGCAGGCGTTCCTCGTTTTTTCGAGTTCGAATTTGTCGTGCAGGGTGCGCACGGCCAGCTCCGTGTACTTTTCCTCGATCAGGCAGGTGACCTTGATCTCGGAGGTGGAGATCATCAGGATGTTGATGCCCTCGTCGTGCAGGGCCTGGAACATCTTGGAGGCCACGCCGGAGTGCGAGCGCATGCCCACGCCGATGACGGAGACCTTGGCGACCTTCTCGTCGGTGAGCACGCCGGTGGCGCCCAGGTCGCCCTGGACGGCGTGGATGATGGCCAGGGTCTCTTCCAGGTCGGCGCGGGGCACGGTGAAGGTCATGTCCGTGGTCTTGCCGTCGCGCGAGGTGTTCTGGATGATCATGTCGACCACGATGCCCGAGTCGGCCAGCGGGGAGAAGATGGAGGAGGCCACGCCGGGACGGTCCTGCACGTCGCAGACGGTCACGCGGGCCTGGTCCTTGTCGTATGCGATGCCGGAGACCAGAACGGCTTCCATGCTTTCATCCTCCTGGGTGACGATGGTCCCGAGGCAGTCCGTGAAGGTGGAGCGGACGTGCACGGGCATGTTGTATTTCTTGGCGAATTCCACGGAACGGATTTGCAGCACCTTGGCGCCCATGCTGGCCATTTCCAGCATCTCGTCGTAGCTGATCTTGGGGATCTTGCGGGCCTGGGAGCAGAGGTTGGGGTCGGTGGTGTACACGCCGTCGACGTCGGTGAAGATCTCGCAGACGTCGGCCTGGATGGCCACGGCCATGGCCACGGCGGAGGTGTCGGACCCGCCCCGGCCCAGGGTGGTGATGCGGGCCTCGCAGTCCACGCCCTGGAACCCGGCCATGACCAGCACGTCGAATTCCTCGAGCATCGCCTTGAGTTTGGCGCTGTTGATGCCCAGGATGCGGGCCTTGCCGTATTTGGAATCGGTTTCGATCTGGGCCTGGAAGCCCAGCAGGGAGCGGGCCTTGACGCCCGCGTCCTTGAGCAGCATGGAGAACAGCGCCACGGAGACCTGTTCGCCGGTGCTCACCAGGGAGTCCATTTCCGCCGGGTCCGGCTTCCTGGACCACTGCCTGGCCAGGCCGATGAGGCGGTTCGTCTCCCCGGCCATGGCCGAGAGCACGACGACGACCTTGTTGGCGCCGTCCGCGTGGGCGGAACGGACCTTGGCCAGGACCTGCTGCATGCAGTCCAGGTTGGCCACGGAGGTTCCGCCGAACTTCTGAACGATGATGCCCATCCTCGATCACTCCTCGGTCGGTTTTTCGATGCGGGTCGCGCCGTCGTAATCGATTATCAGCGCGCGAAGGGTTTCTTTGGCCTTCTTTCCCGCCGCCGTCAACCGGACTTTTCGCACTTTTTCGCCCAGCTCCCATTCCAGGAGCAGATGCTCGCGGGGCCAGTGGCGCCGGTCGAGGTATTGCGCCCATTCCACCAGCACCAGCAGGTCGCCGTCCTGCAGGCATTCCAGCAGGGATTCGTCCGGCCCCAGGCCTTCGAGGCGGTACAGGTCGAAGTGCGCGGTCTCCGGCTCGGTGGGGTAGAGGTTCATGATGTTGAAGCTGGGGCT
>CAYUIN010000679.1:0-1732 GCA_964444695.1 uncultured Desulfocurvus sp. | reverse complement strand
GACCGTCATGATCTTGCCGATGTCCTCGGCGTGCTGGCCCAGCAGGCCCATGTCGCGCGTCATGCGCTCCGTCAGGCGGGAGACCTCGGCGATGGCGGCGGCGGCGTCGCGCACCACGCCCTCGCCGGATTCGGCGCGGGTGCGGGTCTCGGCGGCGCGCTCGGCGGTCTCCGAGGCGTTCTGGGCCACGTCGAGCACGGCGGCGTTCATCTGCTCCATGGACGCGGCGGCATCCACGGCGCGGCCGGTCTGCTGCCGGGCGGCCTCGCTGGCGCCGAGCACCTGCCCGGCCAGTTCCTCGGCGGAGCGGGCCACCTCGCCGGAAATGACCTCCGTGGCGTGCACGGCCTCGGCGATGCGCTTGTTCTGCGCCTCCAGCTCGGCCTCGTGGCGCCGCAGATCCGTGCGGTCCTGATAGATGCACAGGGCGCCCATGCGCTTGCCGTCCAGGTCGTCCAGCGGCGAGGCGTGGACGTGGATGATGGTCTTGCCGCCCTTGTGGCCGGTGAACTCCACCTCGCGGGCGATGTGCACGCCCTTTTCCAGGCAGTCGCGCAGCACGGTGCGGCGGGTGGGGTCGCCGTAGAAGAAATCGGCCATGCCCATGCCCAGGTAGTCCTGCGGCCTGCCGTCGCGCTCCAGGAACTTGAGCACGCCCTCGTTGACCATCTCCAGCTTCTCGTCGGCGTCCACCACCAGGAAGGGCGCGTCGATGCCTTGCAGCACGCCGCGCGCGAAGGACAGGTCGTGCTTGAGGCGTTCGTACATTACGCACAGGCTCTGCTCGGCCTGGCCCAGCTCGCAGACCCCGCCGTCGGCGAAGGCGGCGGAGTAGCGGCCCTGGGCGATGTGGCTCGCGGTTTCGGCGATGCGCCGGGTGCGGTTGCGGGTCCGGGCCACGATGAGCAGGGCGGGCAGGCCGGACAGGGCCAGCAGCGCCAGGCCCAGGCCCACGGCCAGGGGCGTGCCCGTCATGGCGGGCAGGAGTGCGGCGGCCAGCACGGCCAGCAGCGCCCCGAGACCGGCCAGGACGGAAAGGGTCATGATGGAAAGGGTCTTCAACGCAGTCCTCCTTCAGGGCAGGGCCTATCGGTGCAAGGTCCCCGGATGTGACCGATGGGCGATGTCGGGCCCGCAGGCGATGGGCCTGCTGGCCTGTCGTGCGATTCCGCATTCCATACCGATTGGCGGCGCGGATGTCTCGCACGAAATCCACCGTTGAAAAAGGGCCGCGCGAGCGGCCCTGTGTGATGCAAGCGATGGTGCCATAACGCCGCCTAGGCTTCGATGGCGTGGATGACGTCCTTGAGTCGCACGGCGCTGTCGGCCAGGCCGCGCACGCCCTCGGCCGCGCTGACCATGTCGCCCTCGGCCTGCTCCGCGCTGGCGCGGACCTCCTCCACCACGGCCCCGATGTGCTCGGAGGTGGCGGACTGCTCCTCGGCGGCGGCGGCGATGGTCCGGATCTGGTCCGAAGTGCTCACGGCCAGGCCGACGATGCCGGACAGGGCCTTGCCCGAGGCCGTGGCCAGCTCGTGGGCGCGGCCCACGGCGCGGGCCGCCTCGTCCATGCCGCCGACGTTGGTCCTCGCGCCTTCCTGAATGGCGCGGATGGCGTCGCCCACCTCGGTGGTGGCGACCATGGTCTTCTCGGCCAGCTTGCGGACCTCGTCGGCCACCACGGCGAAGCCGCGTCCGGCGTCGCCCGCGCGGGCGGCCTCGATGGCGGCGT
>CAYUIN010000678.1:0-1734 GCA_964444695.1 uncultured Desulfocurvus sp. | reverse complement strand
CCCCCGACATCCTGCTCCCAAAGCAGGCGCGCTACCAGACTGCGCTATACCCCGGAAAACCGAGTGCTGGCCGCACACGAGCTAGCGGCCCTGCGTTGCGGAGAAGCTGCGCATCATACCCGCCGAGCGCCGCTGTCGTCAACGCGCTCAGCCCTTGGTTTCTTGTGGCCACCCGGGGGGCCATGCGAGAATTTGCGCCCGCTCAAATTTGCCAGGATTGAACCCTATGACCGCCAGACTGATCGACGGACGCCAGGTGGCCCAACAGGTGCACGAGGAGGTCCGCCAGGCGGTCGAGCGGCACACCGCCCAGGGCCGGCGGGCGCCGGGACTGGCGGTGGTACTGGTGGGCGAGAACCCCGCCTCCCAGGTCTACGTGCGCAACAAGCGGCGCACCTGCGAGGCCCTGGGCATCGAATCCCGCTCCCACGACCTGCCCGCCGACACCCCCCAGTCCGCGCTGCTGGACCTCATCGACGCCCTCAACGCCGACCCCGCCGTGGACGGCATCCTGGTGCAGCTGCCCCTGCCCGCCCACTTCGACACCGAGACGGTGATCGAGCGCATCGACCCGGCCAAGGACGTGGACGGCTTCCACCCCTACAACGTGGGCCGCCTGGCGGTGCGCCTGCCCACCCTGCGCCCCTGCACCCCCTACGGGGTGATGCGCCTGCTGGACAGCACCGGCGAGGTCTACAAGGGCCGCAACGCGGTGGTGGTGGGCGCCTCCAACATCGTCGGCCGGCCCATGGCCCTGGAGCTGATGCTGGCCGGCGCCACAGTGACCGTGTGCCACCGCTTCACCCGGGACACCGCCGAACACGTGGCCCGGGCGGACATCGTGGTGGTGGCCGTGGGCCGGCCGGACCTGGTGCCCGGGGCGTGGATCAAGCCCGGCGCCACGGTGATCGACGTGGGCATGAACCGCCTGGACGACGGCCGCCTGGTGGGTGACGTGAGCTTCGCAGCCGCCGCCGAGCGCGCCGCCTGGATCACCCCGGTGCCGGGCGGCGTCGGCCCCATGACCGTGGCCATGCTCATGAAGAACACGATCCAGTCGTATGAGTCGCGTCTCGGCAGGTGATGTTGCTAGGGTGCGGCTGGGAACGCAGAGGGCGCAGAGACGCAAAGGGCGCAGAGATCCACCGCTTTATACGCATGAAAAAAGGGCCCCCGGGGCCCTTTTTTCATGCGTGTATTGAACACACAAACCTTTGCGTTCTCTGCGTCTCTGCGTCCTCTGCGTTGACTCCGGTGTACCGCCCCGTTACCCCCGCCGCCAGGTGGTCCCGCCCGGGCCGTCTTCCAGCACGACCCCCTGTCCTGCCAGTTCGTCGCGGATGCGGTCGGCCTCGGCGAAGTCCTTCGCCTTCCTGGCCGCCAGGCGCTGGGCGATCAGGGCCTCGATGGCCGCCTCGTCGAGCTCACCGGCCTCGCCGCCCTTGAGGAAGGCCTCCGGGTCCCCGGCCAGCAGACCCAGCATGCCGCCCAGTTCCCGCAGCAGGCCCGCCAGGCGGGCGGCCGCGCGCGGATCCTCGTCGCGCAGGCGGTTGATCTCCCGGGCGATGTCGAACAGCACCGCCATGGCCACGGGGGTGTTGAAGTCGTCGTCCATGGCCTCGCGGAAGCGGGCACGCCAGGGATCCGCCTCGGCGCCGGGCTCGGCGGGCACCAGGCCGCGCAGGGCGGTGTAGAGCCGGGTCAGGCCGGCGCGGGCCGCATCCAGGGGCTCGT
>CAYUIN010000677.1:0-1736 GCA_964444695.1 uncultured Desulfocurvus sp. | reverse complement strand
ACCGTTTCGGGCGCACGCCCGCCTGCGTCGCGAAGCGCCTGCCCTTGCGCACGTTTCCCGATATGCTCCCCGTCTTCGCGAGATCAAATCCAATTTCTTGCGCTCTGTTTTCAGACAACTCTTTTTTTAGATTTCTTACTTTACATACGATTTTTGATTTTGTATTACCAATCCACCCGCACAACACCACACCGAGGAGGAACGAGAACCCATGAAGCGCATCCTGTCGCACCTGGCCCTGGCCGCCGTCCTGGCGCTGGTCCTGGCGGCCCCCGCCGCCGCCCACTTCGGCATGATCATCCCCGATCTGGCCGCCGCGGACATGGACCACAAGTCCGCCACCCTGGCCTTCTCCTTCTCGCATCCCTTCGCCGGGCAGGGCATGGACCTGATCAAGCCCGCCAAGGCCGGTGTGGTCTTCGAAGGAAAAACCACCGACCTGCTGGGCTCCCTGACCCCGTCCAAGGTCATGGACCACGACGCCTTCAGCCTCAAATACGCCTTCAAGCGCCCCGGCGTGTACACCTTCTTCATGGAGCCCCAGCCCTACTGGGAGCCCGCCGAGGACCTGTCCATCATCCACTACACCAAGGTCTTGATTCCGGCCTTCGGCGGCGACACCGGCTGGGGCGAGCCCATCGGCATGAAGACCGAGATCGTGCCTCTGGTGCGGCCCTTCGGCAACTACGCGGGCGGCGTGTTCTCCGGCCGCGTGCTGCTGGACGGCAAGCCCGTGCCCGGGGCCGAGGTCGAGGTCGAGCTCTACAACCAGGGCCGCTTCTCCACGCCCAGCGAATACCACGAGACGCAGGTCGTCCTGGCCGACGACAACGGCGTGTTCACCTTCGCCTGCCCGCAGCCGGGCTGGTGGGGCTTCGCGGCCCTCGCCGAAGGCGACTTCACCCTGCCCGCCCTGTCCGGCCCGGACAAGGGCAAGGCCAAGGGCGTGGAGATCGGCGCCGTTTTCTGGACCTACATGTCGCCCTGGCAGTAGCCGACGCAAGCAACACCCCATCCATCCACCCCATAAGAAAAGGGGGAGCCCGTCGGGCTCCCCCTTTTCGCGCATCCGGCGCGCGGCTCAGGTCGTCTTGTCCTGGTCGGACGGACCGCTCGGGCCGCCCGGGTCCTCAGGCGAAAGTACGGAGGAGCGCGCGTCGCGCACCGCGCGGGACATGCTCGCCACGCGCGAGGGTTCGTCCATCTGGTCCAGCACCAGAAGCCGCAGCAACACGAAGGCCGAATGCCCGAGCCCGGCCGCCGAGACCCCGCCCAGGGCCGCGCCCGCCGTGGCGTAGAGGTGCGCCTGGGCCGCCTCCCCGGCCAGCAGCGAGCCCACCAGGCCCAGGAACCCGCCGTAGGCCGAAAGCACGAGCACGGCCTCGGTGCTGTAGTCCAGGTCGCCCGCGTCCCCGCCGCGCGCCCAGCGCAGGGCCCCGCGCAGGAACATGCCCACGAATCCGCCCACGTTGCCCCCCACGAGCACCAGCAATACGCCCGAGGCCGCCAGCAGCACGCCGCCGCTCTGGGCCGCCCAGGCAGCCACGCCCCCGGCCGCGCCGCCCACCACGCAGGCCCCGAGAAAGCCCTTGGCGCGCACCCGGCCCAGGGCGGCCTCGTCGCTCAGGACCATGGCCGCGACCCCGCCCCACGCCGGGTTCCGGGCCTTTGCGCCCACAAGGTGTGTTGATTTCTTCGCTTTGTGTGCTATCGTCTAGGCTACGGCCTGCTTCGCC
>CAYUIN010000676.1:0-1742 GCA_964444695.1 uncultured Desulfocurvus sp. | reverse complement strand
GCCCTTCGCCAAACTGCTGGAAGACCACGAGAAACAGGCCGCCAAGGCCCGCGAACAGGCCGCCGCCCGGCCCCAGGCCGCGCCCGCCCGCCCCGCCAAGAAGACCGACCCGGCCCCGCCCCCGCCGCCGGAACTGGACGCCGAGGACGAGGCCGCCTTCCTGAGCGCCATGGGCGACGTGCGGCCCATGGACGGCAAGGGCCGCGACGTGCAGCCCGCCGTGCCCGCCGCCGAGCCCGCGCCCACGGCCAACCCCGAGGCCCTGGCCCGCGAGCACCTGCGCCGCCTGGTGCGCGGCGAGATCGACTTCCAGCTGGAATTCACCGACGAATACCAGCACGGCCACGTCACGGGCCTGGACCCCAAGATCTTCAACAAGCTGCGCGCCGGGAGCTACGCCATCGAGGCCCACCAGGACCTGCACGGCCTGAACGCCGACCAGGCCCTGCTGACCACGGTGGACTTCATCCGCCGCAACTATCTGCTCGGGCGGCGCACGCTGCTGCTGGTCACGGGCCGGGGCAGGAACTCCCCCGACGGGCGCGGCATCCTGCGCGACGAGGTCCAGACCTGGCTGACCCGCGAGCCGCTCCGGCGCGTGGTCCTGGCCTTCGTCACCGCCCAGCCCCGCGACGGCGGCCCGGGCGCGCTGTACGTAATGCTGCGCAAATACAAGAAATCCTTGGGCAAGGTCCAGTGGGACCGGCTGCCCAAGGAATGGACGATCGAGGACTGAGGCCCGCCGCGCGGCGGCCCGCTCCGCCCTATTTGCGGAACAGCGCCAGCAAGAGTGAGATAAGGACGCTGACGATCAGGCAGCTGACGATGGGGAAGGAGAAGCGGAAGCCCTCGCGCTGGATGTTGATGTCTCCGGGCAGGCGGCCCAGGGGGAAACGGCCCGCGAAGGGCAGCTTGTCCCAGAACATCGCCAGCAGGCCCGCCGCCACCAGCGCCAGGCCCAGGACCACCAGCAGTTTGCCGATCTGCATCACGCCACCCCCGCGCCCTTGAGCACCAGCAACACGCCCAGGGTGAAGATCAAGGCCACGTACAGCCGCCTGTACGAGCCCTCGCCCAGGCGCAGGTAGGCCATCCGGCCCGCCAGCACGCCCGCCGCCAGCGACGGCACGCCCCAGCCCGCCATGGTCAGCGCCTCCGGCGTCATCAGGCCCTGCATGGCCTGATACGGCAGGATCGCCAGGCCCGTAATGAAGAAATACGCCACCAGCGTGGCCTTGGTGCGGTCCTTGTCCCACGGCAGCAGCGAGACCAGGATCAAAACCGGCGGCCCCTGGGTGAACATCGCCCCGCCCAGGGCCCCGGCGGCCAGACCGGCCACGATCATCCAGCCCCGCCCCAGCTCGCGCGGCACGGGCCGCGCCAGCCAGCGGAACAGCGAAAAGCCCACCAGGATCACCCCCAGCACACCCTGCAGCCAGGGCACCGGCAGCGAACCCAACGCCCAGACGCCAAAGGGGATGCCCGGCAGCGACCACAGCGTCAGCATCCACACGCTGCGCCAGTCCGCCCGGAAACGGTGCTGCCAGAGGATCGTCAGATTGAGGGCCTGGGCCAGCAGGCCCAGCGCGGGGACGGCGGTCTTGAAATCCACCACCAGCGAGGCCAGGGGCAACGAAAAGAAGATGAACCCGAACCCCGCCGTGCCCTGGATGAAGGCGGCGGCGAGGACGATCAGGGCGATGAGCGGCACGGTGAACAAGGCGAAGACTCCGAAAGCGCTG
>CAYUIN010000675.1:0-1742 GCA_964444695.1 uncultured Desulfocurvus sp. | reverse complement strand
TCTCCGGGTGAAACATTTGCAATGTCGGCGTGGCGTTCTGCTATTCTTTGAAATATCATTTTTCCATGTGTGTCGTCATGAGGATTTCGAGGACAGAATTGTGAGTATTAATTCTGAATTCCGGGGACAGCTTACTTAATTGGGTGAGACTGAAAAGAAAAGGGCCCGCAGGCATTGCCTGCGGGCCCTTTGAAAAGTGGCGGAGAGGAGAGGATTTGAACCTCCGACAGAGTTTCCCCTGTACACGCTTTCCAGGCGTGCTCCTTAAGCCGGGCTCGGACACCTCTCCGCGAGGGAGTGCCTATGTAGTAAAAACCGGCGGGGTTATCAAGAGTTGTGGGCGGAAAAAATGAAGAAAGTTGCAGGGTCCTGAATTGTTTCTTTTTTATGGCCGAGTCGCCCGGGGGCGGCTCATTGGCGGGGCTGGTCGTCCTTGTCTTCGTCGCCGGGCTCCGGGGCGGAGTCCTCGGCGGCGGGCTTGTCCTTGGGCTGCCAACTGCAGCTCGCGGCGGGGCCTCAACCGTGGATGCCGAACTTGGGCAGCACCACCTTGATCAGCAGGAAGTAGACGGCGAAGACCGCCAGCAGGGGAAGCAGATTGTCCATCGGGTGTCTCCTCGGGCGCATTTTCCGGGCCCGTATCCACTTGAAATAAGACCGGCGCCGGGGACGTCAAGCGCGGCGGATGTGGCGGGTTCGACGGATGTGGCGGGCGCAGTGGGACGGCGGCCGCCGAAAGGAATGGACGGGAGCGCGCCACGGGCTCGCGGCCGGGGCGCAGGGCATGCCGCTTCGCTGCGCCGCGCAGTGTTCTGGCCGCGTACACGCCGTGTCACGCGGCGCCCCGTTCGGCCCAACCCGAAACGCCTCCGCGCCCAGCGCGGCTCAGATGCCGTAGAAGTCCCGGATGGCGGAGCAGACCGTTTCCACGTGCCAGCGGGGCATGCCCGGGTACAGCGGCAGGGACAGGATCTCCCCGGCCATGCGTTCGGAGAGCTTCAGGTCGTCGGCGCGCATGGGCGCGGCGTCCGGGCCCTGGAACAGGGGCTGCTTGTGGCCGGGCACGGGGTAGTGCACGGCGGTGCCGATGCCGCGTTCCTTGAGGGCGGCGGCCAGCTCGTCGCGCCGGGGGGCGCGGATCACGTACAGGTGGTAGACGTGGTGGCAGTTCTCGCGCACGGCCGGGGTCAGGACCGGGGTCCCGGCCAGCAGGTCGTCGTACAGGGCGGCCAGCTCGCGCCGGGCGCTGTTCTCCTGGCTCAGGCGGCGCAGGCGCTCGCGCAAAAAGGCCGCCTGCATCTCGTCCATGCGGCTGTTCAGGCCCGGGCCCACGCTGTGGTAGCGGTGGTCCTCGCCGTACTGGCGCAGCAGGCGCAGGGCGTGGTCCGTTTCCGCGTCGTGGCAGGACACGGCCCCGGCGTCGCCCAGGGCGCCGAGGTTCTTGGTCGGGTAGAAGCTGAAGGCCGCCACGGCGCCCGTGTTGCCCACCAGGCGCCCCTTGTAGCGCGCGCCGTGGCTCTGGGCGCAGTCCTCGATCAGCGGCAGGCCCCGGTCGGCACACAGCGCGGCCAGCGGGTCCAGGTCCGCCGCCTGGCCGTAGAGGTGCACGGCAATGACGGCGCAGGTCTTCTCGCTCAGCATCCGTGCGGTGCTCTGCGGGTCCAGGGTGTAGGTCGCTTCGTCCACCTCGGCGAACACGGGCACGCAGCCCGCCGCCAGCACGGCGTGGTAGCAGGGCAGGG
>CAYUIN010000674.1:0-1748 GCA_964444695.1 uncultured Desulfocurvus sp. | reverse complement strand
GGGTCTGGGGCAGAGCCTCAGCCGCCGGAGGCCTTCCCTTCGCCACCCCTGGCGACGCTACTCGCCGCCCAGCAGGCCGAGTTGGCGCTGTTGCTGGACGGTGTGGCCCACCAGTTTGGTGCGGGCCAGCCCCGCTTCGGGGAGCTCGGCCAAAAAGCGGGACGGGGCGAGGTGCAGTTCGCGGCCGTAGAGGCTGCGGGTCTTGGCGTGGGACAGGTACAGCCGCGCCTTGGCGCGGGTCAGGCCGACGTAGAGCAGGCGGCGTTCCTCGGCCAGGGCCGCCTCGTCCAGCTGGGCCTCGGACTGGCCGGTGAGGAAGCCCGCCCCGGCCATGGGCAGCAGCCCGTCTTCCAGTCCGGGCAGGAACACGGCCTCGAATTCCAGGCCCTTGGCCGCGTGCAGGGTCATGATCTGGACCTTCTCGGCCCGGGCGCGGACCATGTCCAGCTCGCTTTGCAGGTGGACCCAGTTGAGCAGGTTCTGCCAGCCGCCCAGCTCCGTGAAATTCTTTGCCAGCTGCTTGAACTGCGCGCTCTGCCAGAAGATGCGGTCGAAGGGCGGGTTGTCGCGCAGGTAGGCCTGCAGGGCCAGCGGGCCCTGGACCAGCACCCGTTCGGGCAGCTCCAGGCGGTCGTCGTCCGCCTCGGGCGCGGCGATGCCGTACGTCCGCCCGGCCGCGTCCAGGATGGCCGCCACGCGCGGCTCCACCCAGAAGGCCTCGGCCTCCGGCACAGAGCACGGCAACCCCAGCCGCTCCAGGGAGCCCCTAAGCGGCCCGATGAGCGCCTTCATGCGCACCAGCACGGCGATGTCCCCGGGCGAGAGCCCGTCGCCCGCCTCGCCGCCGTCGGCCAGGGAATGGCTCGTGGCGCCGATCAGCTCGCGGATGCGCTCGCCGATCCAGCCCGCCTCGCGCGAGGCCGTGGGCGCCGTGAACAGCCGGATCTCCGCCTCGCGCCCGCCGTGGGCCACCAGGCGCGGCGAGTGCGGCACCAGCGGCGCGGACACGTCCAGCACGGCCTGCGCCGAACGGTAGTTGTCCTCCAGCGTGACCACGTCCAGGTCCGGCCACCAGCCCCGCAGCCGCTCGAGCACGTCCCCCGTGGCCCCACGGAAGCCGTAGATGCTCTGGTTCGGGTCGCCGATGGCGAACACGCCCTTGCCGCCCACGCAGCCCAGCGCCTTGACCAGCGCCAGCTGCAACGCGGAGAGGTCCTGCACCTCGTCCACCAGCACATGCGTGTACGGGTTGGCCCAGATGTCCGCCTCGATCTGCTCCAGCCAGAAATGCAGAAGGTCCGTGTAGTCCGCCAGGTTCCAGGATTCCTTGGTCTTGGCGTAGGCGTGCGCCGCCGCCGCGATGTCCGCGTCCGGCTCGTCCATGCGCTCGCGCGCCAGGTTCAGCCGCTCCCACGCCTGGCGCAGCGCGTGCCGGTCCATGCCCGGGTTGGCCTCGGCGAACACCCGCCGCGCCCCGTCCTCCGGCAGCACCACCGGCGCCTGGCCCCAGCTCTGCGTCCAGCATTCATACGCCAGCGCATGCATCGTGTCCGCCCGGGGCAAGGCCTGGGACTCGCCGCGCAGCGTGAGCAGCCGCCGCGACAGCTCCCCCGCCGCCCGGCGCGTGAACGTCAGCGCCAAAATATGTCTCGGCGTCTCGCCCTCGTCCAGCAGCCTGCGGATGCGGCCCATGAGCGTCGCCGTCTTGCCCGTGCCCGGACCGGCCAGCACCAGCACCGGCCCCGGAC
>CAYUIN010000673.1:0-1749 GCA_964444695.1 uncultured Desulfocurvus sp. | reverse complement strand
GGCCAGGGCCTCGTTGTACTCGAAGCTGAACTGGGCGGTGGAGGTGTCCGAGCCCACGGTGGTGACGATGGAGTTGTAGTACTTCTCCAGGGTCTGGCTGGTGGGCCGCTCGGCGTTGATGTTCACCGTCACGGCCTTGTCCTTGAGCTGGGCGATGGCCTTGGCGGTCTGGTTGTCGCCGGTGTTGATCTCGCCCGCGCCGTTGACGTGGCCCGAGGCGATGTAGTCCAGGTCGGACTTGACCATCGTGGTCAGTTCCATGCTCTGGGCGTCGTCGCCCTCGAAATAGGTGTTCAGCCCCAGGCCCGCCGCCAGGCCCGCCGTGTCCGTGCCGAAGGCGTAGGTGTAGCCGTTGTCGGCGGTCAGGCGCAGGCGGTTGTTGACGATGTCCGCCGTGACGAAGGTGCCCCAGGTGCTGTTGATGGCGTCGCGCACGTCGGCCAGCGAATGCGTGGCGGGGTCGAAGGCCGCGCCGCCGCCGAAGTCCAGCGGGCCGAAGGACGCGCCGGAGGCCAGCTCGCCGCTGGCGGCGTCGTAGAAATACAGCTGCATGTTGCCCGACTGGAGCCTGTCGGCCCAGGTCAGGCCCGAGCTGTTGCTGCCCAGCGGCGCGGTGGTGGAGTCCACGGCGTAGGTGCCGGTGAGCGTGGAATGCTGCTGCATGCCCATGCCCTGGCTGTGCAGTCGGTTGACTTCCCAGATCAGGGACTTGGCGAAGCCGTCCAGCTTGTCCACGTAGCTGCCGATGTTCTCGTCGCGGAACTGGAAGTAGCCCGCCAGGGAGCCGCCCACCAGGCGGCGGGGGTTGTCCGCGCCGTTGGCGTACTGCTGCGGGGCGATGTTCAGCGCCGTGGAGGTGGTCTGGTACCAGTACAGCGACTTCTTGGGGACGATGGTGAAGCGGTCGCCCACGGCGAAGTTGCCCGTGGGGTCGGCGCCGGCGTCGTTCTTGTCGCCGAACCAGATGTTCAGGTCGCCCACCAGCAGCTTGCCGTCGTCGGGCCGGGCCGCGAAGTGCAGCTCGTTGCCCTGGTCGTCGGTCATCCAGGTGGCGCCGCCGTCCAGGGACACGCGGTACTGCGCCGCCGTGCCGCCCAGGGCCGCGTCGCCCGCCTGGACCACTTCCAGGGTGTATTCGAAATCGTCCGAGCCCTCGAAGTAGACGTCGCCGTCGAAGGTCGAGTTCTGGGTCAGGGCCTGGAAGGTCTTGGCGTTCTCGAAGGACAGGGAATAGGTCTCGGTGCCGTCCACCAGCACGTGCCCGGCGTGGGTCATGACCGTGAAGTCGCCGCTGCCGTTGTCCACGTATTCCACGTCCATGTAGCCCGCGAGCTGGCGCACCAGCTGGGTGCGGCGGTCGTACAGGCTGTTGGCGTTGCTCTGGCCGGGGACGTCGGAGGTCTGGATCTGGAGGTTGACCTCGGCGATCTGGGCGATGATGTCGTTGGCCGCGTCCACTTCCTGGGCGATGAACTCGTCCATCTGGACCTGCATCCGGCGCATGTCCTCCTCCACGGTGTGGATGGCGCCGAGCAGGGTCTCGGTGTTGCCCAAAAGCGCCTCGCGCGAGGCCTTGAGCTCGGGATGGGTGGAGAGGTCCTGCCAGTCGTTCCAGAACTGGGCGATGGCCGAGTTGATGCCGTCGGTCTGGCTTTCGTTGAACAGGTTGTCCAGGGCGCGCATGTTCTGGTACACGGCGTCCCAGCGCTGCTGGCTGGCCACCTTGTCCACGTACTGCTCTTCCACGAA
>CAYUIN010000672.1:0-1751 GCA_964444695.1 uncultured Desulfocurvus sp. | reverse complement strand
CTTGCAGGGGCGCGGGGCCGCTACTGGCCGGAGCCGATGCGGCTCAGGTCGGGCAGCTTCTTGACCATCTGCAGGGCCATGCGCAGCTGGTTGTCTCGCTCCAGGCGCAGGCGCACCTCTTCGTCCACTTCGTTCTTCTTGCCCTTGGCGGCCTTGGGGCCGCCGCCGTTCTCGATGTGCCCGCGCATGTCCTTCTCGCGCAGGATGTGCGCGGCGTCGTCGTTCTCGCGCGGCTGCTCGAAGGGCACCACGATGTCGGGCACGATGCCTTCGGCCTGGATGGAGCGGCCGCTGGGCGTGTAGTACAGGGCCTTGGTGAGCTTGATGCCCGAGCCGTCGGACAGCGGGATGATGGTCTGCACGGTGGCCTTGCCGAAGCTGCGCTCGCCCAGGATCAGGGCGCGGTGGCGGTCCTGCAGGGCACCGGCCACGATCTCCGAGGCCGAGGCGGATCCCGCGTTGATCAGCACCACCATGGGCGTGTGCACGTCGGCCTTCGAGGGCTTGGCGTTGAAGTCCTCGCGCGAGGCCTCCTCGCGGCCCTTGATGTACACGATGTTGCCGTCGGACAGGAAGGTGTCGGCCACGGACACGGCCTGGGTCAGCAGCCCGCCGGGGTTGCCGCGCAGGTCCATGACGATGCCCTTAAGCTCGTTCTTCTTGGTGTACTCCGTGAGCGCCTGGCGCATTTCGGAGGTGGTGTTCTCGTTGAAGCTGATCAGCCGCAGGTAGAGGTAGCCGGGCTCCAGCTCGTTGCTCTTGGCGCCCCGGATGGGGATGGTGGCGCGCTTGATGGAGATGGTCTCGGGCTTGTTGTCGCCCTTGTGGACCACGGTCAGCTCCACGGAGGTGCCCTTGGGCCCGCGGATCTTGGTCACGGCGTCCAGCAGGGTGATGTCCTGGGTGGACTCGCCGTCGATCTCGATGATCACGTCGCCCGCCTGCATCCCCGCCTCGTAGGCCGGGGTGTCCTCGATGGGGGCGATGACGGTCAGGCGGCCGTCGCGCAGGGTGATCTCGATGCCGATGCCGCCGAACTCGCCCGTGGTGCGGATCTGCATCTCCTGGAACTCGTCGGGCAGCATGTAGGTCGAATGCGGGTCGAGCTGTTCCAGCATGCCCTTGATGGCCCCGTTGACCAGCTCGTCGCGGGTCACCTCGTGGACGTAGTTCTTTTCCACCAGGTCCAGGACGTCGCTGAAGCGGCCCAGGGCCGCATACGGGTCGTCCTGGGTCGCCATGGAGGGCGGGGTGGCCACGGTGAGCAGGATAAGGAGCATGATGGTGCCAAGCCAGGCGGCGAAACGCATGAAACTGCCTCCGGTATGGTCGGCCCCCGGCGGAAGGGGGCGCGTGGTTCGCTGTGAGGGGGCCGGCGCGCGACGCTAGGGCCGTGCGGCGAGCCAATGAACAGGGTTAATTGCTTTTTGCCCGGACCGCAACTCAAAATAGAGCCCGGAACCCTTGGCCGCCGGGTAATACCCGGCCTTTCCCAGGGTCTCGCCCTGGGCCAGTTCGCTGCCCTGGGCCACGGTGCTGTCCTGGAGGAAGGCGTACAGGGAGTACCAGCCGTCGCCGTGGGAGACGATGACCACCCGGCCGTAGCCGCGCAGCACCGCGTCGTGCACCACGCGCCCGGCGAACACGGCCTGCACGGGCGCGCCCTCGGCGCAGGAGTAGCCCGCGCCGTCGTGCCTGCCGCCGCCGCGCCCGCCCGCGTCGCGCACCCCGTCGCGCGGCAGGGGCGTGCC
>CAYUIN010000671.1:0-1753 GCA_964444695.1 uncultured Desulfocurvus sp. | reverse complement strand
GCCGCGCCCGCGTCCAGCCCGGCCAGGGCCCCGGGCCCGAAGCGCAGCAGCGCCGCGCCCAGCGCCGCCGCCCCGCCCAGCAGCGCCCCGGCCAGCGCGCCCGCCAGCCCCTGGATGGCCGCCTCCAGCAGGAACAGGCGCAGGATGATCCTGTCCAGCGCGCCCAGGCACTTCATGATCCCGATCTCGCGGAAGCGCTCGGTGACGCTCATCATCTGGGCGTTGACGATGCCCACGGCGCAGACCAGCAGCGAGAGCAGGGCGATCCAGCGGTCCTTGGCCCCGGAGGCCACGGTCATGGCCGCGCGGTCCACGCCGTATCCGGCGCGTTCCAGCAGGCGCAGGGCCTCGGCCCCGCCGTGGTCCAGCAGGCCCTGGGCCAGGTCCGTGCCCAGCAGCGTGAAGGCCAGGAAGGAGACCGCCAGCACGAGGCTGGACACGGTGATCAGCGAGCGCAACAGGCGCACGCGGATGCTGCCGAGAGCTATGGAGAGGGACTTGGACAGGGGCAGGACGATCTGCCTTCCGGTTGCCGGGCCCTGATGGGCGTCCCCGCCGACGCCTGGTCGCTGCTGCATGCGGGTCTCCTGGTACTGCGGGCCGCCGGTGGCGGCTTTCGGGCTATAGACCAGAATAGCGTGCGTGGCGGAAAAAAGGCAAGGGCTAATCGGATTTGCAGCGCTCGCACCACAGCGGGACCAGCCGCCCGGCGCCGTGCAGTTCCGCCAGGTCGCCCAGGTGCGCCAGGCGCACGCCCGGCGCCGCGCGCAACACCTCCAGCAGCGCGTGCAGGAACTCCTCGGCCCGGCGGTTCATGCGCTGGTGGTGCAGCATGATCCCGCACTGGCCCAGGGCCAGCCCCGTGGACAGCTCGCGCAGGATGCGGCGGCGGTCCGCCTCGCGGTCCGGGTCCGGGCGGGTGTGCAGGTCCACGAACACGGGGAAGTCCGGGATGGCGAGGGGGCAGCGCGGGCGGGACAGGACGTAGCGCGAGACGGCGGTGAACCCGGCCTCGGCCAGGGCTTCCAGAGCCTGGGCCGAGGTGCGGTTCCAGGGCGGGGTGAACAGCGGGCGGAAGCTGGGGCCGAGGATGCGCTCCAGCTTGGCCTTGCCGCGCCTCAGGGCGGCCAGGGCGGCGGCGCGGGGCACGGCCTCGCCGAACTCGCATTTGCGCGCGCCGGGCGGCTCGTGGTTGGCGTGCTTGTAACCGTGCTGGTGCCAGGCCCACAGCGGCGAGTCGCCTCCGGCCTGTTCCAGCAGCCCGGCCCAGCGCTCCGGGGAAACCCAGGCCGGGACCAGCGCCGGGGACAGGGGCGCCCCGTGGGCCCGGAAGGCCTCGAACATCGCCCGGCAGCGCCGCCCGGGGATGGCCACGTCGTCGGCCCGGAACCAGGCGATGGTCGCGCCGCCCGCGTGGCGCACGCCGCGCTCCACGGCGCGGGCGAGGTCGCGGCGCAGGCCCGCCCCGCCGCCCGGCCAGGCGCTCTTCCACAGCGGGGAGACGATGGTCTTCACATACACGAGGCGGCCTCCACGAGGAGCTCCGCGCTCCTGCGCGCCCCGTCCAGGGCCAGGCCGTGGGCCGGGGGCGCGCCGCGCTCCAGGGCGGCGCGCATCCGCGCGGCCAGGGCGGCGGGGTCCAGGTCCCCGGCTTCCAGCAGGCCCAGGGCCCCGCGCGCGGCCAGGCGCCCGGCGCGCATGCGCTGTTCGCGGTTCTGGTCGAAGGGCCGCACCAGGCCGAAGGTCCCGGCGG
>CAYUIN010000670.1:0-1753 GCA_964444695.1 uncultured Desulfocurvus sp. | reverse complement strand
CCCAAACAAAAAGGCCGCGCCCAACGGGCGCAGCCTTTCTATCTCTTGCGAGCGATCAGCGTCAGCCAAAAGCAGCCGCAGCTACTTCTTCAGCCAGCTCATCATCCCACGCAGCTTCCCGCCCACAACCTCGATGGGATGCGCGGCGGTCATCTTGCGCATGGCGTGCATGCTGGCCTGACCGGCCAGGTTCTCCAGGATGAACTCCTTGGCGAAACGGCCGTCCTGGATCTCGTCCAGACAACGGCGCATCTCCTTCTTGGTCTCGTCGTTCACGATGCGCGGGCCGCGCGTGAAGTCGCCGTACTCGGCGGTGTCGGAGATGGAGTGACGCATCTTGGCCAGGCCGCCCTCGTAGATCAGATCCACGATCAGCTTCACCTCGTGCAGGCACTCGAAGTACGCCACCTCGGGCTGGTACCCGGCCTCGACCAGGGTCTCGAAGCCCTTCTGGATCAGGCTGGTCAGGCCGCCGCAGAGCACCACCTGCTCGCCGAAGAGGTCAGTCTCGGTCTCTTCCTTGAAGGTGGTCTCCATGACGCCGGAACGCGCGCCGCCGATGCCCTTGGCGTAGGCCAGGGCGATGTCCTGGGCCTTGCCGCTGGCGTCCTGATGCACGGCCACCAGGCAGGGCACGCCGCCGCCCTCGGTGTACACGCGGCGCACGAGGTGGCCGGGGCCCTTGGGCGCGACCATGACCACGTCCACGTCCTTGGGCGGCACGATCTGGGTGTAGTGGATGTTGAAGCCGTGGGCGAAGAACAGGACGTTGCCGGGCTTGAGGTTCGGGGCGATGTCGTTCTTGTACACCGCGGCCTGGGTCTGGTCCGGCAGCAGGATCATGATGCAGTCGGCCTTGGCGGCGGCCTCGGCGGCGGACAGCGGCTCGAAGCCGTGCTCCTTGGCCAGCTCGTAGTTGGCGCCGCCGGGGCGCTGGCCGATGACGACGTTCACGCCGGAGTCGCGCAGGTTCTGGGCGTGGGCGTGACCCTGGCTGCCGTAGCCGATGATGGCCACGGTCTTGCCTTTCAGCAGGCCGAGGTCGGCATCCTTGTCGTAGAAAATCTTCATTGTGTGCCTCGCAAATGCGTTAAAATGTGAAACTGAAATGGCAGACGAGAAATCAGCCGCCGGTGCTCCCCCCGCGGCTGACTCTCGTGTTGTGTCGTCGGGCCGCGCCGGGTTCAGGCCTGGCCGGCGCGGAGGTTCTCTCTACTGCATACTTCTTTTGAGGGCAACCGTGCCGGTCCTGGCGATCTCCTTGATGCCGAAGCGCTGTAGGAGATTCACGATGGCTTCGAGCTTGCCCCTGTCGCCGGTGGCCTCGATGGTCAGCTCGTCCACGGCGACGTCCACTACCTTGCAGCGGAAAATGTCCACGATGCGCAGGACTTCCGCGCGTTTTTCACCTTCGGCGCCGACCTTGACCAGGACCATCTCGCGCTCCACGGAAACGTGCTCGTTCATGTCCACGACCTTGATGACCGTGACGAGCTTGCGCAGTTGCTTGATGATCTGCTCGATGACGACTTCCGGCGCGGAGGTGGCGATGGTCATCAGCGAGACCTCGCCGTCCAGGGTCGGGCCGACGTTCAGGGTTTCGATGTTGTATCCGCGCCCGCTGAACAGCCCCGCCACGCGGGACAGCACACCGGGCTCGTTCTCCACCAAAACGGATAAGACGTGTCTCATGCGCGCTCCCTCCTAGACCAGCAGCATTTCGTGCAGGGAGGCCCCGGCCGGGACCATCGGG
>CAYUIN010000669.1:0-1760 GCA_964444695.1 uncultured Desulfocurvus sp. | reverse complement strand
TAAGGGGATTATCCCCTTGAGCAGGTCCAGGACAGAGTCCTGGCGGGGTTTGGGGGCCCCCAGTCCTTAGCTTGCCCCGACCGAAGGGAGAGTGCGAGCTGAGGAATGGGGAGAGCAGAGAGAGCGCCCCAACCGCCGGGGGCACTCGCCGCCCTTGGCGTCGCCGCGTCGGTCGTCAGGCCAGGGCGTAGACGGGGACGGGGATGGTTTTGCCTTTGAGGGGGTGTGGGCCTTTGGGGGTCAGGCCGGTGCGGGCTTCGGGGGGCAGGGTGTCGTGGAGGTCCTGGGAGACGGCCAGGGGGGAGCCCAGGGTTTTGGTGAGCGATTCGAGGCGGGCGGCGGTGTTCACGGCGTCGCCGACCACGGTGAATTCCAGGCGTTCCGGGCTGCCCACGAGGCCGGAGATGACGGGGCCCTTGTGCAGGCCGATGCCGATGCGCATGGGTTCGTTCAGGCTGGGGTTGAGGTCGTCCATGGCGGCCAGCATCTCGCGGGCGGCGGCCATGGCGGCCCGGCAGGCGTTTTCGGGGTCGTCCAGGCCGAACACGGCGAGCATCCCGTCGCCGATGAATTTGTCCACCACGCCTCCGTGGTCGCGGACGATGGCCACCATGCGGGTGAAGTAGCGGTTGAGGTCGGCCACCAGGGTTTCGGGGTCGGTGCGCTCGGTGCGGGTGGTGAAGTCGCGCACGTCGGAGAACAGGATGGCCAGGTCGCGACGCACGCCGCCCAGGGCGGGCTGCCCGTCCGCGGCCAGCAGCCGGTCGGCCACGCGGGTGTCCACCACCTTGCCCAGCACGTCGCGGATGCGCCGCTTCTCGCGCAGGCCGTCGATCATGGCGTTGGTGTGTTCGGCCACGGCCCCGAACTCGTCGTCCGTGACAACGGGCACCATGCGTTCCAGCTCGCCTTCGCCCACGGCCGTCAGCACCGTGGTCTGCATGTCGAACAAAAGCCGCAGGTTGCGCGAGTAGGAGACGATGACCCGCAGCGTGAAGGCCAGCAGCACCGCCGCCACGAAGGCGATCTCCACGGCCACGCCCACCAGCTGCGAGCGCAGGTCCGTGCTTCCGGGGGCCATGTGCAGCAGCCAGATATCCTTGGAGACGACCAGCGTCACGATGCCCGTGGCGCCAACGGCCGCCGTGGACGCCGCCAGGGCGAACTTGCGCGTCAGGGACAGGAAGGGCAGCGTCCGCCGGAACGGGCCGTTGCGATAGTCGCCGTGCAGCACGGCCTCGCGCTCGCGCGCCAGCCCCGTGTCCAGGCCCATGAAGAACCCGAAGGTCGCGCAGGCCAAGACCACCTTCAGCCCGCTCTCCGCCGGGAAGCCGAAGGCCGCCATATCCACCACCGTGACCGCCAGCCCGCCCGCCGCGTACAACGGGAAATCCAGCCAGAACTGCCGCCGCCCGCGCACCGGCAACGGCGCCCGCAGCACCAACGCGGGTTCCAGCCCGCGCCGCACCGTGAACACCACCACGAACACGCCGCACAGCACAAGCAGCCAGAGCCACAAGGGCAACGACTCGATGAACGGACAGACCCGCCCGCCGTAGACCCCCAACAGCGCCACCCCAAGGACGTAATACCCCAGGGACCGCACCAACCCTTCTCGCGAATTCTCACGCATACCCCGCCCTTACCACACCCGGACCGCCCCGCCAATACGCGACGGCCACGGGACGCGCCGAGGTCGGTGCGGGTTGGTGGGGCGGTGGGGGTGAAAAAGGCCCCGGCTCCCCCAAGGAGCCGGGGCC
>CAYUIN010000668.1:0-1761 GCA_964444695.1 uncultured Desulfocurvus sp. | reverse complement strand
TGATGGCGCTCGTCACGCTCACGTCGATGACCACAGGCGCTGTCTTGATGGGGAACACACTGAATTCCATGGGCGGGTCAGCTGAGTGCGGAAGCGAGAGACTTCTTGGACGAGTTGCGATCTGTCCTGAACCTCATCCTCGCCGCGAGGGTGCCTCCGTCCGTTGCCGCGATGCTTGCAATGAATGAGATCATTGCGCTCCCCAAAGGCGACACCGGCGATGTCCGCCCCATTGGCATCGGCAATACCTATCGGAAGATCGCATCCAAGGTCGTCTACAACAAGTTATCAGCAGCTTGTGCGGCGAAAGGCTTCTTCTACTCGGACGTGTTGCAGGGACGCTTTTCGAGGAAAGATGGCTATTGCGACGAGGGAGAGCCGTTCCAGAAGACGCAGCACGCCTCAAGTGTTTGCGGCATTGAGACCATTGTGCATCTCACCAACATGGCTCTCTCCATGCCCGGCGTGCCTCCCCTCGATCTGTACACGATCGATGCACGCAATGCATTCAACCAAGTCGATCGCTTGGAAGGACTGTTGCAAGCCGCGCACATCGATCGAGGTTGCCTGCCTCTGATACGGGCCATGTATCTGGAGGAATCCTCGAGCGCATTCTACGGGTGTGAGGATGGTGTGAGAACTATCACATCTCGCGCCGGATTCCATCAAGGAGATGTGTTGGGCTCTCTGATGTTTTGCATCTCTGCACAACCCCTGATCAATCACATCTGCGAGTCTGTGATGCAGCACTTCCCCGAGGCAGCTGCGGCGAAGACGGTGAAGATCAATTTCTATGTGGACGATGGCACCTTCGTCGCGCCACATGATGTCATGAAGCATATCATCGAGTTGCTGCAAGACGCCGATCTGCAGAGGAGATTCGGATACATCCTCAACCCAGCCAAAGGAGCTTATCTGCTGGGCAGATGCCCAAACCGAGAACAAGCGCACGAGCGCATGGACAGCCTCATCCACCTCGGTCTCGCACCCGACATCATCCGCATGCATCCGGACAACGAGCTCGTCACCGCCGATGGCGGCCTCGACGAAGCTCGTCGCTCGGATGTTGAGCGCCTGTACGGCGCGAAGGTACTTGGATCGTATGTGGGCTCGGACGCGTACATCTCTGCTCAGCTGCGAGCCTATGTGGACGAGCTCCGACTCGTGCGCGACAAGCTATCACTCGTGCAGAACTACCAATGTCGATTGCTGTTATTCCGGAAGTCCTTCTGTTGCAAGCCGCTGCATATCTTCCGCACGATCTCTCCAGCACTCACCAAGCAGTTCGCACGAGACGTGGAAGAGCTGAAGAAGCAGTTCCTCGTCAAGATGCTCAACCTCCATGTCTCCGACCTCACCGATGACGTCTACGAGATGATGAGCCATCCCATCCAAGGCGGCGGTCTCGGGTTCTACCACGTGGGAGTGGTGTCGTCTGCGGCATATGTCGCCTCGCTCGCGGCATGTCTGCGGAGATTGCTTCCTTCGGAGGAAGTCATCGAGATGCTTCTGCAAGGACGCGAGCAACTGCAGCTCATGTGCGGAACGTTGGTGCACTTCTACGACGCCATCGGCGACCTCCAGCTCCATGCGAATCCTCGCACTGCGTACCAGAAGCTGTTCGATCTGTCGTACGATCGCGAGCTGGGCACGGTGCAATCGCAACTCATGGATCACGTCATGAGCAAGCGCTTGTCTGATTAGTCTTAGTCTTAGTCTTAGTTATTACAGTTGGTGGTTTGGATTTGATACTCCTCACAG
>CAYUIN010000667.1:0-1776 GCA_964444695.1 uncultured Desulfocurvus sp. | reverse complement strand
GGCGAGGCCATCGCCTGGCACGTGGCCGAGCTGATCAAGGACAAGAGCAAGCACATCAGCCGCATCCAGTTCAACGAGATCACCGCCCGCGCCGTGCGCGAGGCCCTGGAACACCCCCGCGAACTGAACAAGGACCTCTTCGACTCCCAGCAGGCCCGGCGCGTCCTGGACCGCCTCGTGGGCTACAAGGTCTCCCCGCTGCTGTGGAAGAAGGTCAAGAGCGGCATCAGCGCCGGACGCGTGCAGTCCGTGGCCCTGCGGCTCATCGTCGAGCGCGAGAAGGAACGCCTGGCCTTCACACCCGAGGAATACTGGGTGCTCAAGGTCGTCCTGGCCGGGGCCGAGCCGCCCGCCTTCGGCGCCGACCTGCTCAAGGTCTCCGGCAAGAAGGCCGAGGTCGGCAGCGCAGAGGCCGCACAGGCCGTGGAGGACATCGCCCGCAAAGGCCCCTTCACCGTCCAGGAGGTCACCGAGAAGGAGCGCAAGCGCCAGCCCGCGCCGCCCTATATCACCTCCACCCTGCAACAGGACGCCAACCGCCGCCTGGGCTACTCCGCCAAGAAGACCATGAGCGCCGCCCAACGCCTGTACGAAGGCGTGGAGCTCGGAGGCGAACGCGGCACCACCGCGCTCATCACCTACATGCGTACCGACTCCGTGCGCATCGCCGCCGACGCCCGCGACGCGGCCAAGGAATTCATCCTCGAACGCTACGGCGAGGAGTTCTACCCCTCCAAGCCCCGCTATTTCAAAACCAAGGCCTCCGCACAGGACGCCCACGAAGCCATCCGCCCCGTGGACCTGACCATCACCCCCGAGGAAGTCCAGGCCGCCCTGCCCGTGGACCAGTTCCAGCTCTACAAGCTCATCTGGCGCCGCTTCGTGGCCTCGCAGATGGCCGCCGCCCGGTTCTGGGACACCACCGTGGACGTCGCCTCCGGGACCGTGATCTGGCGCGCCAAGGGCGAACGCATGCTCTTCCCGGGCTTCCTGAAGGTCCTGGGCAAGAGCGACGACGAGCAGGAGGCCAGCAACGAACTGCCGCCCCTGACCGCCGGACAGGACCTGACCCTGGAAGACTTCTCCAAGGAACAGAAATTCACCCAGCCCCCGCCGCGCTACAGCGAGGCCTCCCTCGTCCGCGAGCTGGAGGAAAAGGGCATCGGCCGCCCGTCCACATACGCCGCCATCATCTCCACCATCCTGGCCCGCGAATACGTGGAACTGGTCAACAAGCGCTTCGCGCCCACCGACCTCGGCACCGTGGTCAGCGACCTTTTGTGCGAACACTTCCCGCACCTCATGGACGTCGGTTTCACCGCCGCCATGGAGGAAAGCCTGGACCAGGTGGCCGACGGCAAGACCGACTGGATCGGGCTGCTCAAGGAATTCACCGGCGACTTCTACCCCGCCCTGGACCAGGCCCGCACCGGCATGCGCCGCGTCAAGGCCGGGCTGACCACAGACGTGGCCTGCGAAGTCTGCGGCAAGCCCATGGTCATCAAGTTCGGCAAGGCCGGCACCTTCCTGGCCTGCTCCGGATACCCCGACTGCCGCAACACCAAGAACTTCACCCGCAACGAGGAAGGCCGCATCGAGATCGTCGAGGCCACCCGCGCCGAACCCGAAAAGGTCGGCCGCCAATGCCCCGACTGCGGCGGCGAACTGGTGGTCAAACACGCCCGCACCGGCAGCCGGTTCATCGCCTGCAACAACTACCCCGACTGCACCTACGCCGAACCCTTCTCCACCGGCGTGCCCTGCCCCAAATGCGAA
>CAYUIN010000666.1:0-1777 GCA_964444695.1 uncultured Desulfocurvus sp. | reverse complement strand
GCAGAACCTCATGGAACGCGCCGTGCTCCTGGCGGGCCCGGGGCCCATCGCCGAAAAGCATTTTCTGCTCGATACGGACTCCTGGCCGCTGCCGGAGGACGAGGCCGAGACCGCCCCCGGGGCCCAGGCCCCGGGCGAGGCGGCCCCCGCCCCGGCGGGCGGAGCGCCCGAGGGCGCGGCCCCGGGCCCGGACGGCGAGGCCCTGGGCGGGGCCGTGGACGCCAAGGACATGCCCCTGGCCGAGATCGAGCGCATCGCCATCATGAAGCGCCTGGAACAGACGGCGGGCAACCGCACCCAGGCCGCGGAACTGCTCGGCATCTCCGTGCGCACCCTGCGCAACAAGATCGCCGAATACAAGAAACGGGGCATCGACATCCCCTAAGACCGCCGCTCCCCCCGGAGGACTCCCCCCACGCGCGGCGCCCCAAGGACGACACGACCATGCAGATGCTTTCCACACAGGTCCAAGGCTACATCGAGAAATCTTCCTGGATCCGCAAGATGTTCGAGGCGGGCATCGAGCTGAAGGCCAAGTTCGGCGAGGACGCCGTGTGCGACTTCAGCCTGGGCAACCCGGACCTCGCGCCGCCCAAGGCCGTGGCCGACGGGCTGGCGGACATCGCCGCCACGGCCCAGCGGCCCTTCGCCTTCGGCTACATGCCCAACTTCGGCTACCCCAGCGCCCGCGAGACCCTGGCGGCGCACCTGACCAGGGAACAGGGCGTGGCCGTCGGCGCCGGGGACGTGATGCTGACCTGCGGCGCGGCGGGCGCGCTGAACGCCATCATGCGCGCCGTGCTGGAGCCCGGCGAGGAGCTGCTCTGCCCCGCGCCGTACTTCGTGGAATACGCCTTCTACACCCAGAACCACCGCGGCGTGCTCAAGTCCGTCCCGGCCAAGCCGCTGACCTTCGAGCTGGACCTGCCCGCCATGGAGGCGGCCATCAGCGAGAAGACGCGCATCGTGCTGGTGAACTCGCCCAACAACCCCAGCGGCGCGGTGTATTCCGAGCAGGAGCTGGCCGGACTGGCCGAGATCCTGACCCGCAAGTCCGAGCAGTACGGGCGGCCCATCTACCTGGTGGCCGACGAGCCGTACCGCTTCCTGGTCTTCGACGGCTGCGAGGTGCCCTCCATCCTGCCGCTGTACCCCTACTCCATCGTGGCCAGCTCGTTCTCCAAGAACCTGTCCCTGGCCGGGGAGCGGGTGGGCTTCGCCTGCGTGAACCCGGCCATGCCGGACAAGGGCACGCTGATGGCGGGCCTGGTGCTGGCCAACCGCATCCTGGGCTACGTCAACGCCCCGGCCATCGGCCAGAAGCTCATGGAACGGGCCCTGGGCTCGCAGGTCAACGTCACGGTCTACGCCGAGCGGCGCAAGGCCATGACCGAGGTCCTGGACGAGGCGGGCTACACCTTCACCATGCCGCGCGGGGCGTTCTACTTCTTCCCCGAGGCGCCCGGCGGCGACGACGTGAAGTTCTGCGCCGCGCTCCAGGAGGAGCGCATCCTGGCCGTGCCCGGCTCGGGCTTCGGGATGCCCGGCTACTTCCGCCTGGCGTTCTGCGTGGGCGAGGAGGTCATCCGCCGCTCCGCCCCGGGCTTCGCGCGGGCCATCGCCCAGTTCTAGCCCCCGGCGCGGCGCGGGCCGCGACGACGCACAAGGCGGCGCCCCCCGGAAGGGGAGCGCCGCCTTTGTTGCGCGGGCCGCGCGGGATGGGAGCGCGGGCCTAGCGCACACCGCGCGCCTTCAGGTGCGCGGCCAGTTCGCGGTC
>CAYUIN010000665.1:0-1790 GCA_964444695.1 uncultured Desulfocurvus sp. | reverse complement strand
CATGAAGCTCTGCACGAACTGGCGCTGGAAGAGCAGGAAGGCCAAAAGCAGCGGGGCCACGGCGATGAGCGTGCCCGCGGAGATGATGGGGAAGTCCACGCCGGACTCGGGGGCGCCGAAGATGGCCAGGCCCACGGTGAGCGGCCGGGTGGTCACGGAGTTGGTGATGACGATGGGCCACAGGAAGTTGTTCCAGTGGTAGGCCACGGAGACCAGCCCGTAGGCCAGGTAGGTCGGCCTGCCCAGGGGGATGTAGACCTTGGTCAGGATCTGCAGGCGGCTGGCGCCCTCCACCAGGGCGGCCTCCTCCAGTTCCAGGGGCACCTGCTTGAAGGCCTGGCGCAGCAGGAAGATGCCGAAGGCCGAGGCCACGTAGGGCAGGGAGATGCCCGCGATGGTGTCCACGAGGCCCAGGGCGCTCATGGTCTGGTAGTTCTCCACGATCAGCTGGTCGGGCATGATCATCAGCTGCACGAGCACGAGCATGAAGACCACGTCGCGGCCGGGGAACTTGAAGCGGGCGAAGGCGTATGCCGCCAGGGTGCAGAGCACGAACTGCCCGACCAGGGTGCCCAGGGTGTAGAGCACGGTGTTCAGGTAGTAGCGGGCGAACGGCGCGGTGGCCCAGGCCTCGGCGAAGTTGTCCAGGGTCAGGGGCGCCAGGGGCTCGAAGTGGGCGGTGTATTCCTGCCCGTGGAAGGCGGCCCACAGGGCGAACAGCACGGGCCCGGCCCAGAACAGGGCCAGGGTCCAGCAGGCGATGGTTTCCAGGGTGCGTGTGATTTTGTCCTGCATGTGCGGCCTACCTGTAGTGCGCCCGGCGGTCGAGGTAGATGAACTGGGCCAGGGCGGCGATGGCCAGGATCACCAGCAGCACCACGGTGAGGGTGCTGGCGTAGGCCGTGTCCCAATAGCTGAACGCGGTTTCGTAGATGTAGTAGAGCAGCAGCGAGGAGGCGTTGTCCGGCCCGCCCTTGGTCATGATGAACAGGTGGTCCACCAGCTTGAAGCAGTTGATGGTCGCGTTGAGCAGCACGAAGATGGTGGTGGGCATGAGCAGCGGCCAGGTGATGCGCCGGAAGCAGTACCAGCGCGAGGCGCCCTCGATGCGCGCGGCCTCGGTGAGGTCCGGCGGGACGCCCTGGAGCGCGGCGAGGTAGAAGATCATGAAGAACCCGGCCTCCTTCCACACGGCCATCACGGCCAGGCACCAGAGCACGGTGGACGGGTCGCCCAGCCAGTTCACGCCGTGGATGCCGAAGGGCGCCAGGAGCTTGTCCAGGATGCCCACCTGCGGGGTGTAGAAGAACAGCCAGATGTTGGCCACGGCGACCATGGGCAGCACGGTGGGCGTGAAGAAGCTGGTGCGCGCCAGGGCGCGGCCCGGCAGCGTGCCGTTGACCCACACGGCCATCAGCAGGGCGATGCCCACGCTGGCCGGGATGGTCCCCAGGGCGAACAGGAAGTTGTTGCCCAGCACGCGGATGAAGATGTCGTCCGTCAGCAGGGCCTGGTAGTTTTCCAGGCCCACGAAGCGGGACGGGATCTTGCCGCGCGGGGTGCTGAAGAAGCTGTTGATGATGGTCCGCACGATGGGATAGTGCGTGAAGGCCACCAGCAGCACGGCGGATGGCGTCAGCAGCAGCCAGCCGTAGAGCCAGCGCGGAGTCTTGGTCAAAGCGGGCATGGCGTCCCTTGCGTCTTTCCGTCGTTGGGTGGCGGGGCGGCCCCTGGGGCCGCCCCGCTCGGGGCAGGATCGTTTACCGGGAGGCCGTGGGCACGCGCTCGGC
>CAYUIN010000664.1:0-1806 GCA_964444695.1 uncultured Desulfocurvus sp. | reverse complement strand
TCATCGCCGCGCTGTCGCGGGCGGGGGCAGGATCACACGCGACGCGGCGCGTCCGGCTGGGTGCCGGGCGCGCCGCGTCGCGTCGGCGCCTGCGCCGGGTCCTGGGCCCGGTCAGGCCTGGGAATTGGGATAGGGCTGCACCACGTCGTCCATGTCCATCTCGCGGGAGCGGAAGCCGTCGGCCTCGATGACGTAGCGCAGGATGGTGTTCTCGTCGTGGTTGATGATGTCCAGGCCGCTCTCGTGCCCGTCGGCCATGGCCTCCATCACCAGGATCACCACATCCTCGATCTCCTCGTACTCCCCGTCGTGTTCGATGACGACGGTGCCGTCCTCGTAGCTGATCTCATCGAAATCCAGGGCCTCCTCCAGCTTTTCGAAGGCCTTGGGGGAAATCCCGTTGAACGTTCCGAAAATCTTGACTCCCCTGCGCATGACTCCGCTCGTGTCTTGTTCCCGGTGCGGTCCGGGGGTTCGGGTTCAACCAATTTCTAATGCCGTCCATGGTGAAAGTCGAGCCGAAAAACGCCGCGCGCGCCGCCCCGCGCGCGCCCCCGGGCCGCAGTGGCGGAATTCCGGCGCCCCGAAAACACGAAAGCGCGTGATTTCAAGGTGATGCGAGTTTGGCAAGGTGTTTGCTTCGTCCCCGGCAACACGGCGCCAAGCGCCCATGTTCCGACACCACGCACCATGCGACCCGGCCCCCGGCCCGGTCTTTCAAGCCAAGAGCCTTCAAGGAGGACGACATGCTTTCGTTGCTCAAGCGCCCCGAGTCCGACAGCGCCAACAAGGACAAGATCGAGGCCGCCAGGGACCTCTTCACCTCGGGCCAGTTCCAGGTGGTGACCACCAGGGACATGCCCGGCAAGAGCGTCCGCCGGATCATCGGCCTGGCCGCCTTCCGCGGCTACGACATGGAGCAGGCCTTCTACGGCATGATCACCCGCGCCCTGACCAACGGCGCCAACGCCATCGTCGGCTACCAGGAGAACGTGGCCTTCCACCCCGACGGCAGCAAGTACATCTCCTGCTACGGCACCGCCGTGCGCGTGGTCGAGCCCAAGTAGCCCCGCCCGCCCGGGCCCGGACGAGAGAGCGGGGTGCGACGCATGCGCCGCACCCCGCCCCCGCGCGCCCGGCGCGCCCCGTGCAGGTCGCCTGCGGTTACAGTCCGACCTTGCGCGTCAGCAGATATTCATACGTCTTGAACGAGGCGAAGGTCGAGAAGTCCCGCCCGTCCAGCGTCACGTTGTCCAGAATCAGCCCGTCGATGGTCTTGCCCTCGGTGACGAAGCGCGTCAGGTGCAGGGTGTAGGTCGCCTGTTCGAAGAATTCCTCCCCGAAGTTGTAGCGCAGCACGTCCACCCGGAAGCGCCCCACCCCGAGGTACACCACCCGGTGCGCCCCGGCGTGGTCGTTCAGGAAGGTGCGGAAATCGCCGAAGGTCAGCGTGCGCGCCGCATCGCGCACGGTCTTTTCGCTCACGCCCAGGGTCGTGACGCGGACCACGGCGAAGCTCATGTCGCGGCCGTCGGGCAGCAGGAACATCTTGCTCGCGAGGTCGGCCAGCGGGTCCTTGGGCGCGGCCTTGGCGGCGGACGCGGCGGGCGCGGCGCCCTGCCCGGCGGCGCCGGAGCCGGTGGTCTGGCAGCCGGACAGGGAAAGGATGCAGGCCAGGGCCAGGCAGATCAGGAGCGAGGTGCGTTTCATGAACCCTCCGGCGGCTCGGGAATGGTATGCGTTCACTGCGTGTTGGGGCCCGCGCCCGGCGGGTGCGCGCCATGGAATGCATAGCGCGAGCCGGGC
>CAYUIN010000663.1:0-1808 GCA_964444695.1 uncultured Desulfocurvus sp. | reverse complement strand
TATAACAGCCTACAAACTTGTGAAAAAATTCGCGTGTAAGGAGTGGATATGAACCGAGCGACGAACGTCGTCGGATCGGTGATGGTCGTCGGCGGCGGCATCGCCGGCATCCAGTCGGCCCTGGACCTCGCTGACGCGGGCTTCTTCGTCTACATGGTGGAGAAGAGCGCTGCCATTGGCGGGACCATGGCCCAACTGGACAAGACCTTCCCGACCAACGACTGCGCCATGTGCATTCTCTCGCCCAAACTGGTCGAGTGCGGTCGTCACCTGAACATCGAACTGCTGACCCTGACGGAACTCCTTGAAGTGCAGGGTGAGTCCGGTGACTTCACCGTTCGCCTGCGCAAGAAACCGCGTTACGTGGACCCCACCAAGTGCATCGCCTGCGGCATGTGCGCAGAGAAATGCCCCAAGAAGGTGGACAGCGAATTCAACCAGGGCCTGAGCAAGCGCAAGGCCGCCTACATCCCCTACGGCCAGGCCGTGCCGCTGAAGTACGCCATCGACGCCGAGCACTGCATCTACCTGACCAAGGGCAAGTGCAGAGCCTGCGAGAAGTACTGCCCGGCCGGGGCCATCAACTTTGACGACAAGGAAGAGATCGTCGAGATCAAGGTCGGCTCGGTGGTTCTGGCACCGGGCTTCCACGCCTTCGATCCCTCGGGTCTTCCCTCCTATAGCTACGCCTCCATCCCGGACGTCGTCACCAGCCTCGAATACGAGCGCCTGCTGTCCGCCTCCGGGCCCTGCGAGGGCCACCTCAAGCGCCCCTCGGACCATGCCGAGCCCCAGCGCATCGCCTGGCTCCAGTGCGTGGGTTCCCGCTCCCTGAACCGCTGCGACAACAGCTACTGTTCCAGCGTCTGCTGCATGTACGCCATCAAGCAGGCCGTCATGAGCGCCGAGCACGCCGACGGCGACCTGGAGCAGTCCATCTTTTTCATGGACATGCGCACCCACGGCAAGAACTTCGAATACGCCTATGAGGACGCCAAGAAGAAGGGCGTGCGCTTCGTGCGCGCCCGGCCCCACACCTTCCTGCCCGGGAAGGACGACAAGGGAGTCGTCATCCGCTACGCCGACGAGGACGGGCATGACGTGGTCGAGGAATTCGACCTGGTCATCATGTCCGTGGGCCTGGAGGCCCCCTCGGACGCCCAGAACCTGGCCAAGGCGGCCGGTTTCGAGCTGGATCACCACCGCTTCGCCAAGTGCACGGACACCAACCCAGTGACCACCACGCGCAAGGGCATCTACGTCTGCGGCGCCTTCAGCGGCCCCAAGGACATCCCCCAGTCCGTGGTCGAGGCCAGCGCGGCCTCCTGCGCCGCCTCCGGCGACCTGGCCGAGGCGCGCGGCACCATGGTGCGCCAGCCCCAGGCCGTGGCCGCGGTCAACGTCACCGGCGAGCCGCCCAAGGTGGGCGTCTTCGTCTGCTCCTGCGGCACGAACATCGCGGGCGTGGTGGACGTGAAGGAAGTGACCGAATACGCGGCCACCCTCCCCGGCGTCGCCTTCTCCGACAACAACATGTTCACCTGCTCCCAGGACACCCAGGACAAGATCGCCGGGCTCATCCGGGAGAAGGGCCTGAACCGCATCGTGGTCGCGGCCTGCACGCCGCGCACCCACGAGCCCATGTTCCAGGAGACCATGGTCGCGGCCGGCCTGAACAAGTACCTGTTCGAGATGGCCAACATCCGCAACCAGGACTCCTGGGTGCACGCCCACGAGCCGGAGCGCGCCACCGACAAGGCCAAGGACCTGGTCCGCATGGCCGTGGCCAAGGCCCTGCTCCTGCAACC
>CAYUIN010000662.1:0-1821 GCA_964444695.1 uncultured Desulfocurvus sp. | reverse complement strand
GGTGGGGTGGGTTGTGGTAGGTGGGGGTGGACATTGGAGGGCGTATGAGTGGGAATACGTTTGGGGTTTTGTTTCGGTTGACGACGTTTGGCGAGTCGCACGGGGTTGCGCTCGGGGGCGTTGTGGACGGGTGTCCGTCGGGGGTGGAGTTGAGCCGGGAGCTGGTGCAGCGGGAGTTGAACCGGCGTCGTCCGGGGAGCGGTGTGGCGAGCACGGCCAGGAAGGAGCGCGACCAGGTTGAGATATTGTCCGGGGTGTTCGAGGGCCGGACCACGGGGATGCCCATCGGGTTCGTGGTCCGCAACGAGGACCAGCGCTCGCATGATTATTCGAAGATCATGCACGTGTACCGGCCCGGGCATGGGGACATGGGGTACGACGTCAAGTACGGCGTGCGGGATTACCGGGGCGGCGGCCGCAGTTCGGGGCGCGAGACGGTGAGCCGGGTGGCGGGCGGCGCGGTGGCGCAGGCCTTGTTGGCCGGTGCGGGCATCGAGGTCGCGGCGTACACGCGGGAGCTGGGCGGCATCGAGGCCGCCGTGGACGACCCGTGGGGCGCGCAGGACCGGGAATTTTTCGCGCCGTGCGAGGCGGTGATCCCCTTGTGGGAGGAGCGTGTGCGCGCGGTGAAGGCGGACGGCGACACCCTGGGCGGCGTGGTGGAGGTCATCGCGCGCGGGGTGCCTGCGGGCCTGGGCGAGCCGGTGTTCGACAAGCTGGACGCCCGGCTGGCGTATGCGCTGATGGGCGTGGGCGCGGTGAAGGCTGTGGAAATCGGCTCCGGCACGGCGGCCTCGCGCGCCCTGGGCAGCACGAACAACGACCCCATGCACCCGGGCGGCTTCGACTCCAACAACGCGGGCGGCGTCCTGGGCGGCATCTCCAGCGGCCAGGAGATCGTCGTGCGGGCGCACGTGAAGCCCATTCCCTCGATCTCCAAGGAGCAGCGGACCGTCACCGACGACGGCCGGGCCACGACCATCAGCATCGGCGGCCGCCACGACATCTCCGCCATCCCGCGCATCAACCCCGTCCTCAAGGCCATGACCCTGCTGACCCTCGCCGACTTCTGGCTGCTGCAAAAACGCCTGGCCTAGCTTCCGACATTTCGCGACTTTCACGCCCCGCCGTGGCCGGGGCTACCCCCGGGCGGCGGCGCCGTTTCGGCGGGGGTGGATGAGGACGCGTTTGAGGGGGCCTTCGCCTTTGGAGGAGGTGGTGATGGCCTCGTCGTCCTGCAGGGCGAGGTGCACCAGGCGGCGGTGGTAGGACGACAGCGGCTTGGTGCTTTGGGTGCGGTTCTGGTTCTTGGCCTTGTCGGCGAGGTACAGGGCCATGCGCTGGAGGTTTTCGTCCTGGCGCTGGCGGTAGTCGCCCGCGTCGAGGTGGACGCGGGTGGAGGTGGCCAGTTTGCGGGCCACGATGCGGTTGACGATGTATTGCAGGCTGGTGATGGTCTGGCCTTCGCGGCCGATGATCAGCCCGGAGTTTTCCTCGTCCTGGATGAGGACTTTCACGCGGCCCGGCTCGTTGGTGATTTCGAGTTCGGTGGGGCCGATGATGGGCGTTAGGATATTGTCCACGACTTCGCGGACCACGGCGTTGAGGGTCTGCTGATCGGGTTCGTTCTCGGGGGCCGTGCGGCGGTGCCGGGGGCGCTCGTCGTCGTAGTCGTCGTCGAAGTCGTCGCGCTCGGGGCGGGGCTCCGGCCGGGCGGGGCGCTCGTCGCGGCGGGGCCGGGACGGGCGGGCCTGCTGGGGCGCGGGGCGTTGCGGGGCGCGTTCGGCGGGAGCTTCGGCGCGGGGCTCGGCGGCGGGCTGG
>CAYUIN010000661.1:0-1821 GCA_964444695.1 uncultured Desulfocurvus sp. | reverse complement strand
CTCGCCCAGGCGGTGGCCGTCATGGACGTGAAGTGCCCGGGCAGCGGCATGGCCACCTTCGGCGCGGCCCCGGCCGGGCCCGGCGCCCCGGCGAACGACCCGGGCGAGGCCTCGCCCAGCCTGCTGGGCCACTGGCCCGTGCAGATCCGCCTGATCCCGCCGGACGCGCCGTTTTTGCGCGGGGCGCACCTGGTGGTGGCGGCGGACTGTGCCGCCGTGGCCCACCCGGACTTCCACCGCGACTTCGTGGGCGGCAACGTGGTCATGATGGGCTGCCCCAAGTTCGACGGCGAGGCAGACTACGCCGGGCGCTTCGCGCAGATATTTTACCAATACGGCGTGGCCTCGGTGACCGTGGTGCGCATGGAGGTCCCGTGCTGCATGGGCCTGCCCGCCATGGTCCGCGAGGGCCAGGCCGCCTCGGGCCGCACGGACATCCCCCTGCGCGAGATCGTCGTCGGCCGCCAGGGCCAGGTGATGCGGGGCCTGTAGACCGCGCTGTTTTTCCCGGTTTCCCGCCGGGATGCATGGAAAAAGCCCCGCCCTGCGGGGCTTTTTCCGTTCGGGCCCGCCCCGGGCGCCCCGGCGCGAGTTTGCGCGGTTCCCACGCGGGCAAAATCCCTTGCATGTCATGATCTTTGCGGTTTATTCATGGAGCGTGGCGTCTTGGGCGCGGACGCCGCCGCACTGAACGCAAGGAGTGATTTTGTGGCCCAGAAGCTCAAGATAGACAAGAAAGAGGGGGCCGCGCTGAACGTGACCCTGGGGACGCTGATGCTCATCGAACCCCAGGGCATGGGCGACCGCTTCAAGACCGAATTCGTCGGCCTGGGCAAGGGCCAGTTCATCATGGTCCGGCTGCCGCGCATCACCGGGGTCAACGAGCACCTGTACGTGGAGAAGAAGGTCACCGTGCGCTACGTGCTGCAGGGCAACGTGTACGGCTTCGAGTCCGAGGTGCTGTGGACCCAGGTCACGCCGTTTCGGCTGCTCTTTTTGCGCTACCCGGACACCATCGAGATCCTCAACCTGCGCAAGTGCCAGCGGGTGGACTGCTACCTGCCGGTGAAGATCGGCGTGGGCGAGCCGGATTCCGGGCAGTACAGCGAATACGAGGGGATGATGCTCAACCTGTCCTGCGGCGGCTGCCAGGTGGTGGCCGACGCCAACGAGCAGGACCTGCCCCCGTTGCAGGTGGACTCCGACGTGACCCTGGAGTTCCATATGATGGGCGCCACCAAGGTCACGCGCATCGTGGGCCGGACCAAGAACCTGAACGTCACCAGGAACCGGATGTACCTGGGCGTGATGTTCGACACCATCCCCGACGAGGTGCGCCTGGGCATCGAGAACTACGTCAACAGCGTGGCCGAATACCTGCTGGCCTGAGCCGCCCGACCGAGACTGCGCCCGGTGTCCGCCGGGCGCGCCGCTCCCGATTTTCCCGCCGTTTCCGTCCGCGCCGCCGCCGGTCCGCCCGCGCGGCGCCTGGGCGCCTGGGCGACGCCGGTCCCCCGGGTCCGCCCGGGGCAGGGGCCGCCGCATCCACAGGCGATCCACCCGCCCGCCCGAATCCGCTGATTGCCCACCCTTGCGCCTGTTCCCGTTGTCCTCCCGCCCGCCTGGGGAACCGGCAACGCCCCCGTGCCGGTTTGCGGTTCGCGGGGGTTCATTATGGAATAATTGAGGCACGGGCCCCCGGTCCTGTTCTCGGCTTCGTCCCTGCCCGCTCCCCGGGCGGACCGGGGTGCGGTTTTCCCCGATTCCCTGCATTGTGCTTGGGTATGCCCCGTTCACGGAGGTCGGGTCCGTGGCCTGGGC
>CAYUIN010000660.1:0-1827 GCA_964444695.1 uncultured Desulfocurvus sp. | reverse complement strand
TCATGCTCATCGGCTCCGGCCCCATCGTCATCGGCCAGGCCTGCGAGTTCGACTACTCCGGCACCCAGGCCCTCAAGGCCTTGAAGGAAGAGGGCTACGAGGTGGTCCTGGTCAACTCCAACCCGGCCACCATCATGACCGACCCGGAGCTGGCGGACCGCACCTACATCGAGCCCATCGACCCCGAGACCGTGGCCCGGATCATCGCCAAGGAGCGCCCGGACGCGCTGCTGCCCACCATGGGCGGCCAGACCGCGCTGAACACGGCCCTGGCCGTGTCCGAAATGGGCGTGCTGGACGAGTACGGCGTGGAGATGATCGGCGCCTCGCGCGAGGTCATCGAGAAGGCCGAGTCCCGCGAGCTGTTCCGCAAGGCCATGGAGAACATCGGCCTCAAGGTCCCGGACTCGCGCATCTGCCGCACCATGGCCGACGTGCGCGCCGCCGCCGAGGCCATCGCCTTCCCGATCATCATCCGCCCGGCATACACCATGGGCGGCACGGGCGGCGGCGTGGCCTACAACATGGAGGAGCTGGAGACCATCGCCGCCTCGGGCCTGGCCGCCAGCCGCGCCAGCGAGGTCATGCTGGAGCGCTCCATCCTGGGCTGGAAGGAATTCGAGCTCGAGGTCATGCGCGACAAGGCCGACAACTGCGTGATCATCTGCTCCATCGAGAACCTCGATCCCATGGGCGTGCACACGGGCGACTCCATCACCGTGGCCCCGGCGCAGACCCTGACCGACGTCGAATACCAGCTGATGCGCGACGCGGCCCTGGCCATCATGCGCGAGATCGGCGTGGAGACCGGCGGGTCCAACGTGCAGTTCGCCATCAACCCCGCCGACGGCGAGATGGTGATCATCGAGATGAACCCGCGCGTCTCGCGGTCCTCGGCCCTGGCCTCCAAGGCCACGGGCTTCCCCATCGCCAAGATCGCCGCCAAGCTGGCCGTGGGCTACACCCTGGACGAGATCCCCAACGACATCACCCGCGAGACCATGGCCAGCTTCGAGCCGACCATCGACTACGTGGTGACCAAGATCCCCCGCCTGACCTTCGAGAAGTTCCCCGGCACCAAGGACGAGCTGACCACGGCCATGAAGAGCGTGGGCGAGGCCATGTCCATCGGCCGGACCTTCAAGGAGTCCCTGCAGAAGGGGCTCAGGTCCCTGGAGATCGGGATGCCCGGGCTGGGCAAGAATTTCGTGCGCGTCTGCCATGAGAAGGACGAGATCATGGCGCGCCTCAGAAAGCCCAACTCCAAGCGCATTTTCTACATCCGCTACGCCATGCTCTGCGGCCTCACGGACGAGGAGATCTGCGAGGCGACGATGATCGACCCGTGGTTCATCCGCCAGATCCGCAGCCTGGTGGAGGTGGAGGAGGAGCTTCGCGCCTTCTCCCTGGACGCGGGCATCTCCGCCGAGAGCCCCGAGTGCCGGGCGCTCTTGCGCCGGGCCAAGGAGCACGGCTTCTCCGACCGTCAGCTGGCCACCCTGTGGAAGAAGGACGAGCAGGACATCCGGCGCATCCGCGAGGCCATGGGCCTGGTGCCGACCTACTACCTGGTGGACACCTGCGCGGCGGAGTTCGAGGCCTACACCCCGTATTTCTACAGCACCTCCGAGTCCGGCCGCGAGACCGAGAGCGACCCCGGCAAGAAGATCGTGATCCTCGGCGGCGGGCCCAACCGCATCGGCCAGGGCATCGAGTTCGACTACTGCTGCGTCCACGCCTCCTACGCCCTGAAGGAAATGGGCGTGACCTCGATCATGGTCAACTCCAACCCCGAGACCGTGTCCACGGACTACGACACCTCGGACC
>CAYUIN010000659.1:0-1831 GCA_964444695.1 uncultured Desulfocurvus sp. | reverse complement strand
CATGAAGCAGATGCTGGAGACCGGCGTCCACTTCGGCCACCAGACCCGGCGCTGGAACCCCAAGATGCGTCCGTACATCTTCGGCGCCCGCAACGGCATCCACATCATCGACCTGCAGCAGACCGTGCGTCTGTTCCAGACCGCCCACGACTTCATCTCCGAGGTCGTGTCGCGCGGCGACAAGGTCATCTTCATCGGCACCAAGCGCCAGGCGCAGGAGTCCGTGAAGCAGGAAGCCGAGCGCGCCGGTCAGTTCTACGTCACCAACCGCTGGATGGGCGGCACGCTGACCAACTTCCAGACCATCAAGCGCTCCATCGACCGCCTGAAGAAGATCGAGGGCTGGTTCGAGGACGGCACCGTCAACAAGTTCCCCAAGCGCGAAGTCGTGGGCATGACCCGCGAGGTCGAGAAGCTGAACAACGCCCTGGGCGGTATCAAGGACATGGACGGCCTGCCCGGCGCGGCCTTCATCATCGACCCCAAGCGCGAGGACATCGCCGTCAAGGAATGCCGCAAGCTGGGTATCCCGATCGTCGCCGTGGTGGACACCAACTGCGACCCCGACCTGATCGACTACATCATCCCCGGCAACGATGACGCCATCCGCGCCATCAAGCTCTTCGTGGCCCACATCGCCGACGCCTGCCTGGAGGGCGAGGCCCGCCAGGACGAGGTGGCCATGACCAAGGCCGCCGAGAAGGCCCAGGCTCAGGACAAGGCCCAGGACAAGGCCCCCGAAGCCCCCGCCGAGGAGCCCGAAACCGCCGACGACGAGGAGAACTAGACATGGCCATTACCGCTGCCCAGGTGAAAGTGCTGCGCGACCGGACCGGCGCGGGCATGATGGATTGCAAGAAAGCGCTGACCGAGACCGGCGGCGACGAGGAAAAGGCCATCGCCTACCTGCGTGAGAAGGGCCTGGCCAAGGCCGCCAAGAAGGCCGGCCGCGCCACCTCCGAGGGCCTCGTGGGCTCCTTCGTTTCCGCCGACGGCAAGACCGCCGCCATCGCCGAGCTGATGTGCGAGACCGACTTCGTGGCCAAGGCCGACGATTTCCAGGCCTTCGCCGCCGCGCTGGCCAAGAAGGTGGCCGGGCTGGACGTCACCACCGGCGACGCCTCCGCCCTGCCCGCCGAGGTCGCCGACGTGACCGACCTGATCGCCAAGCTGGGCGAGAACATGGGCGTCGGCCGCTTCGCCCGCGTGAGCGTGGAGACCGGCTGCATCGGCCTGTACATCCACTCCAACGGCAAGATCGGCGTGCTGGTCGGCCTGGAGGGCTCGGACAACGAGGCCGCCGCCAAGGACGTCGCCATGCAGATCGCGGCCGTGAGCCCCATCTGCGTCTCCTCCGACGAGGTCCCCGCCGACCTGCTGGAAAAGGAGAAGGAGATCTACCGCAACCAGGCCATCGAGGAGGGCAAGCCCGCCGAGATCGCCGAGAAGATCGTCCTGGGCCGCGTGTCCAAGTACTACAAGGAAGTGTGTCTGCTGGAGCAGCCCTTCATCAAGGATGACAAGAAGAGCATCAAGCAGTACTTGAAGGAAATGGCCCCCGGCGGGAAGATCACCGGCTTCGTCCGACTGGCTCTCGGAGAGGGCGGAGCAGCCCAAGCCGAATAACCCAGAAACGGGCCTGCGGGCCCGTTTTTTTTGGCCCGCGCCGGGCCGTGCGGGCAGCCCCCGCGCGGCCCCGGCACGGGCGCAACGACCAAACAGGAGCGATGATCGCGTGACGAGTCTGCGGTTCAAACGAGTGCTGCTGAAGCTCTCCGGCGAGGCATTGGCGGGACGGGAAAAATTCGGTATAGACCCCGAATCCGTCAGC
>CAYUIN010000658.1:0-1839 GCA_964444695.1 uncultured Desulfocurvus sp. | reverse complement strand
CCCCCAACCCTTGCCAAACGCCCCGGCATCGTTTAGAAGCATCTCCTCACTTCGGGATGTGGCTCAGTCTGGTAGAGCGCTGCGTTCGGGACGCAGAGACCGCGTGTTCAAATCACGCCATCCCGACCAGAAAAAGCAAGGGCTTGCGGATACATTCCGCAAGCCCTTTTTCGTGGGGTACGAATTTGGGGTACAGGACCTCAGCCCCGTGCCCCCCGCTCAAAACGAACCGCTATGACGACAGCCCCGGCGGGCATCAGAACAGAGGAATGACGACGGTCCTCGTAGAACCGGAGGTGGCGTTGCTCGACAGAAAGCCGGGAGCCTCGGAGGCTGTGTAAAGGAAGACATTGTCCACGTAGACCGTCATGGCATTGCCGGTCCCTTCCGAAACGGCTCCACCAGGATTGATCTTTATGGTCCAGGGCCAAAAGATGCGCGGGACGTCCCTGTCGAAGTACACCTTCATCTCCTGACCATCCAAAAAGCCGTAGATGCCCTTTTCCGTGACGACCATGCCCATGGTTCGCCATTGCTCGACATAAGCATCGTCCATGAAGTCAAAGGAGCTTACCGCAAGGTTGTGGGACACTGACCAAGAGGCGTCCGCGATGGAATAGACGGCAGAGAAGGAATGTCGGGAAGCGTCGCCGACGCACCCGGCAGACTGGAGGGAGGTCCCCACCTGGTCCATGACGTCGTGCGGATAGGCGCCCATGGGGTGAGCGATCCTGAAAAACGGGAGGGGATTGGATTCGAGGGCCCGACTCCAGGATTCGACCATGAAATCAAATTTGAGGCCATAAATATCAGGGGCGCCGTCCTTTCTGACGCCAGGGGAAAAATCGCCGTCGGCCGCTTGCAGCACGATCTTCAACTTGCCGTCTTCGACGCTCACGCCCTGGCTCACGTCGTCCCAAAGCACGCTGCTGGGGGTGCTGCCGACGCCTTCAAAATCGTCGTACAATGTCCAGCCCGCGAGACAGGCGGGGGCAAAGAGGAAGAGGCCGAAAGAACACACGACGGCCGACAACGCTCGCCGCATAGATGCCCCCAAGCGGCGCCCAAAGTACGCGTTCAAAACGAATCCTTGGCCTTGCCCCAGGCGGTCTTGAGTTCGCCGAGGGCCTTTTCCAGGCCGGTCTTCAGTTCGCCCCAGGCCTTGCCGCCGGAGTCGGCGGCCTGCTTCAGGCGGGTGTTGGCGTCCTCGTACAGGGTCTTGGCCTGGTCCAGGGCCTTGCGGGCTTCCTGGCCGAGCTTCTCGGGGTGCTTCACACGCTCCTCCACGCTCTGGCGCAGGTCCGACACGGCGGCGGAAATGTCCTTGAACCGCAGCCAGTCCAGGCCGAAATGCGGGGAGTTGGCGGCCTGCTTCAGCTCCGTTCCGGCCTTGAAGACGATGGCCCGGCGGGCGGGGATGGCGATGGGCTCGCCGGTGCGCGGGTTGCGGCCCGTGCGGGCGGCGCGCTCGCTCACGCCGAAGGTCCCGAACCCGCGCAGATGCACCGCGCGGCCCGCGGACAACTCGCCCGCCACGGCCTCCAGGACGGCGTCCACGGCGGCGGCGGCCTCGGCGGGGCTCACAAATTCGGCACGCTCGGCGACCTTCGCCGCCAGTTCCTGCTTCTTCACGGCTCTTCCCTCCTCACGGCCCCGGCGCGCGGGGCGTTGTGCTCTGGTGATCGGATTTCCCTCTATTCTATACGAATTTTCCACCCGCAGACAACAGGCAAGAACGAGGCCCCCCGGAGCCGCCCCGAAACGGCGCCCCGCGCGCGCCGCCGCGACCCCGCCGCCCCAGGCGCAGGGCGCAAAAAAAGGACCGGATCGCTCCGGTCC
>CAYUIN010000657.1:0-1841 GCA_964444695.1 uncultured Desulfocurvus sp. | reverse complement strand
CTGGGGCAGGGTGCGCAGCTTGGCGCGGTCCTGCGGGCTCACGGTCCCCGTCGCGCCGTGCAGGCGCTCGGGCAGCCGGGCGCGGCCCAGGTCGTGCAGCGCGGCGGCCAGGCCCAGGTACAGGGCCTTCTTGGGCCCGAAGCCGAGCCCCAGGCCGATGCGCATGCAGGCCAGGGCCGAGAAGGTCCAGGCCTCGTGCAGGCCGCCGCGTCCGCCGCCCAGGCTGGCGTGCTCGTAGACGCGGTCAAGCTGGCCGGAGTCCAGCACGCGGCGTACGGCCTGGGCCACGGGCTTGGCGTCGGGGGTCTGGCCGGATTGCAGGGCGTCCAGCACCAGGCCCAGGGCCAGGGTCAGGTCGGCGTGCAGGTCCTCGGGCGCGGTTTCGGGCCCGGCGGAGGCGGGCCTGCGGGGCTCGCCGGAAACGCGCGAATCCGCCCCGGGCCGCTCAGGCTGCCCGGAGGCGGACTTGCCGTCCCGTTCCCGGGCCAGCTCCCACTTCCTGCGTTCGAGGTCGAAAATGCTGAAATTGCTTTCCATGTCGCCCGTTCTCGCACGTCCTGTTGCGAGTGAACCGCCCCCGGGCCGCGCGCGCCGGGCCCCCAGGGCGGGATAGTGCCTCGTCTGTTTCCTACATCATCGTTGCCGGGGCTGTCTAAACGGAAATGGAATACCACTTCCTGCCGCGCCCCTGGCCGTCCTCCCCCTTCTGCAGGTGGATGTCCTCGATGATCCCGGAGACGACCCGCTCTCCGATGGTCCGCTCTTGCAAGGAATAGGCCTGATCCAGGGACAACTTGCAGATTCTGTTCACCAATCTCGGGATGCCCTGGGACTCGCGGTAGATGAGCGCGCAGGCCTCGTCGTCGAAAATCCGTTGTCCCTCGGGGAGTCCCGCCATTTCCAGGCGATGGTCGATATACCGGGGGACCTCCGCCTTGGCCAGGAAATTCAGGTGAAAACGCAGGCTCACCCGCTGGTCCAGCTGGGGCAGGTCGTTGAGCATGTCCCTGAATTCCGGCTGTCCCACCAGGATCAGGGTCAGGTAATTGTCACCGCCGCTGGACAGGTTGGTCAGGTTCTTGAGCTCGTCCAGGGTGCGCGGGCTCATCTGCTGCGCCTCGTCCAGGAAGATCACCAGATGCCTGCCCTTGCTGACCACCTGGTCCCAGACCAGCTTCTTGAAATGGAACATCAGCTCGTACTTGGTCAGCCCGCCCAGGTCCATGGGCGCGCCGGAGAGCTGGCGCACGAATTCCGCCACCAGGTGGGCGAAGGGCAGGTTGGCGCTGTCGATGCTCACGGTGGTGAAATAGGCCGTCTCCAGCATGCGCTCCAGCACGCAGCGGGTGATGCTCTTGCCGCTGCCGATCTCGCCGGTGAGCACGCCGATGCCCATGTTCCTGTCGCGCACCAGGTAGCGCAGCCGGGCAAGGGCCTCGCCGTGCCCCTGGCTGACGTAGAAGAACCTGACGTTGGTGTTGCCCTCGAAGGGCTTGGTCTTCAGTCCGAAGAACTGCAGGCTGTGCATCCGCTCGTTTCCTCCCTGGCCGTTGTCCGCGACGCGCCCCCGGGGCCGCGCCGCATCCAGTGGTCTGCCAAGCGGTTGCAAGGACCACGCCAGCCCCGGCGCGCCGTGCTCTGACTTCGCAACATGATGAATTTACGGAATAATCTTGGAAACCGGCTGCGGCCATGCCGGGCCGCGAAGAGGAAATTTCCGCCGCCGCAGGCCGCTGTCGGGCGGCGACGGGAAAAACGTTCCGGCCCCGGTTCCCGGGCCGCCACGGCCGCTCGGGCGCCGCGCGCGGGGCCCGCGCGCTACTGCGGGACGTCCTTGGAGC
>CAYUIN010000656.1:0-1842 GCA_964444695.1 uncultured Desulfocurvus sp. | reverse complement strand
GGCAAGACCATCATGCGCGCCGCCGCCTCGAACGTGAAGAAGGTCGCCCTGGAACTTGGCGGCAAGAACCCGAACATCGTCTTCGCCGACGCCGACCTGGACACCGCCCTGGACTACGCCATGAACGCCGTGTTCTTCCACGCCGGGCAGATCTGCTCCGCCGGGGCCCGGCTGATGCTCGAAGACGCCATCCACGACCAGTTCGTGGAGCGCCTGGCCGCGCGCATGGGCCGCATCCGCGTGGGCGACGGGTTCGCCCCGGAGACCCAGATGGGCCCGCTGATCTCCGCCCAGCACCTGGCCAAGGTCGAACGCTACGCGGCCATCGCCCTGGAAGAGGGCGCGACCCTCGTGCTCGGCGGTCGGCGGCCGGACGATCCGGCCCTGGCGGGCGGGCATTTCTACATGCCGACCCTGTTCACCGGCTGCACCGGGCGGATGCGCGTGGTGCGCGAGGAGGTCTTCGGCCCCCTGATCACCGTGGAGCGCTTCTCCGACGAGGACCAGGCCGTGGCCCTGGCCAACGACACCGTCTACGGCCTGTCCGCCGGGTTCTGGACCCGCGACGAGGGCCGCATGCACCGCCTCGCCCGCGCCCTCAGGTTCGGCACCGTGTGGGTCAACGACTTCAACGTCTACTTCGTGCAGGCCCCCTGGGGCGGCTACAAGCAGTCCGGCCTGGGCCGCGAACTCGGTCGCCAGGGCCTGGAGGAATACACCGAGACCAAACACGTTTTTCGAAACCACGCCCCCAAGCCCGTGGGCTGGTTCGGCGCCTAGGCGCGCGGGCCGTCGCGCCCGCCGTCAGGCAATGCTACGGCCGCCCCGTGTCCGGGAACGCGCCGTCCGGCAGCAACGCAACCCAGGAGGTCCCATGCCTTTCGCCATGCACCGCAAACTCGTTCCCGTGCTCATCCTGGCGCTGACGCTTTTGTGCGCCGCGCCCGCCTTCGCCAAGGAAGTCCGCTTCGCCAGCGTCGGCTGGACCGGCGTCACCGTGAAGACCGAACTCGGCGTCTACATCCTGCAAAGCCTCGGCTACGAGGCCGACAACACCATGCTCTCCGTGCCCATCTGCTACGAGGCCATGGCCATGAACGAGGCCGACGTCTTCCTCGGCAACTGGATGCCGTCCATGAAGACCATCGCCGACAAATTCTTCGACGAAGGCACCGTGGTCAAATACGTCGCCAACATGCCCGGCGCCCAATACACCCTCGCCGTGCCCACCTTCGTCCAGGAGGGCGGCCTCAAGGACTTCGCCGACATCGTCAAGTTCGGCGACAAGCTGGACTGGAAGATCTACGGCATCGAGGAAGGCAACGACGGCAACGAGATCATCCAAAACATGATCGACAAGGACATGTTCGGCCTGGGTAAGTTCAAGCTCATCCCGTCCTCCGAAGCCGCCATGCTCTCCCAGGTCCAGTCCTACGCCAAGGACGGCAAATGGATCGTCTTCCTCGGCTGGGCCCCGCACTCCATGAACGAGAACATCGACATGCGCTACCTCACCGGCAGCACCGACGAAACCTTCGGCCCCGACGACGGCAAGGCCACCGTCTACACCAACATCCGCAAGGGTTTCGACAAGGAAATGCCCAACGTGGCGCACTTCTTGAAAAACTTCACCTTCCCCATCGCCATGATGAACCAGATCATGGTCGACCTGCACGCCCACAAGGGCCTCAAGCCCCGCGACGCGGGACTGGCCTGGCTCAAAAAGCATCCGGAAATGCTCGATACGTGGCTGGACGGCGTGACCACCGCCGACGGCAAACCCGCCGTCCCGGCCCTGAAAAAGGCCCTGGCCATCTGAACCGGCCCCGCCCCCACAGGCGA